>JANPNY010000336.1:0-10703 GCA_031427745.1 Chitinophagaceae bacterium
CGCCATTTGCGCGAACGAAAGATGCGCGAACAAAAGAAATACGACCAACTTCGCAGACACACTGGTTAAAAAAGTCTTCACCGCACGTTGGATCCTCATGCAAATGTCACCACGGTCGTTTACCAAAAATAAAACCCTTGATACCGTTCTTAACTTCTTCGCCGCTTACATCAAAATGACTGAGCGGCAGCGAACTCCCATCATCCAGTTTTAAGTACCCTCGCTCATTTCCCTTTTTTGCTATCAGCAAATAGGGCTTTCGTTTAATTTCAATTTCCGCAAAACCATCACTACCACTATTTCCTTTACTGATAAGGGTTTGCTGATAATCCATCACT
Organism: Chitinophagaceae bacterium; assembly: GCA_031427745.1. Taxonomy (GTDB): domain Bacteria; phylum Bacteroidota; class Bacteroidia; order Chitinophagales; family Chitinophagaceae; genus Ferruginibacter. Next base: position 339 of record JANPNY010000336.1, read on the forward strand.
TCTATAGCCACACCGGCCATAGGTTCTGTACTTAAAATATTACTAACAGCAACGATGAGCCGGTTATCGTTTCCACGCTTGGCGGTAAGCCCGATATTACTGGCCAAAATATTACGGGTAGCCCATCGGTCTTTGTTGTAATAAGATTTACTGTTGGGGTCATCCCTTCTTTCCCAATTATAACCATACGGATAATAGGTGTCATAGCTTCTCCAGAATGCATCATCATCATCAACGCCATTGGCAACTTCATCTCCATAATATTCCGAATCACTTTCTTCGTCTTCAACTGCCGTTTTTTTCTGGCTGGTATCTGCCATCGTATATAAAGAATAGGATGGCCTGAAACCAATGGTAACCCTGTAGATAGCACCCTGCTCCGTCTTTAAAAACTTATCTATGTCCAACGAAAAGTGCTGCCGCTTATGTAGGTCCAATGTTTTATCATCATCCAGCCTGATCGTTTTTTGCACCACCGGCTTAGCTACTTTCCGCAGGTAATTATTGCCATCCATCGAATTATCCTGCAAAAACCGTGGTACGTTGTTTTCATAAATTTTGATGATGCTGATATCCACTGCACTCAGGTTAACCGCTTCAAAAGGAAGCACCAATCTGCCGCTGTTAGGAAGTATATTTCCTTTACCCTGAATTTTTACAGAAGGCATTTTGTTCTCAAAATTCACATTGGCCGTAAACCCTTTTTCCAATATATCGCCCCAGGTATTTTTTATTCCGCTATTGATATTTACCGTGTAATTACCATCCAGTTTTCCGTTGGAAAAAACCTTTACCTCACTACCATTAATGGTATAAGAAATATCTGACTGATTGCTGATGGAAATTAATCCAGTAAGATCCTGTCCAACAGAAATGGGATCGCTGAATTGCACCGATGCATATTGCTGGGCTTCATTCATCGCCATCACATTTAATACAATGAAATTACCTGCCACAGGCACAGCAATCAACTTTTCGCCACTCACCTCCATGTTCAACGGCTTGCCGTTCCACGCAATAGATACGTTGCTGCTGTTGCCGGTTCTTTCAATACCATCTATGCTATACGTATGAATTTTGGCTGCATCGTTATGCTGCCATTTAATGGCCAGGGATTTATTGTTTTGGGTAGCAACTAGTAATTGTTCAACAGATTTTCCCTCTTCAATATCCGCTGTTTCCAGGTTACCGGTGAGCATCATTTTATTTTTAGTACCGGTACTGCGCAAGCCATAATCATTTACAGAAAATGTAGGCTTTACCGTTTTCAGGTTGAATTTTAATTCCCTGAACTTGGGAAGTGTTTTGGTTACTTTGCCCAGACTAAAACTTACCTCGTAGAGCTGGTCGGGTTTAAAAAATTTGGTGGGTTTAAATTCTATAGTGGAAGCATCAACCCATATTGCCTTACCACTTACCGATGGTGAAAAACTAAACAGGTTTTCCCTTACTTCCTCCCCTACTGTATGCATTGTATTAGCGCTACCTGCAAGCTGTATACGGACAGCAGTTGTTTTGGAAACAATGCCCGTTGTATAGGCATCAATGTATTGACTAAATGCAGGATCCACTTCAATCCATTTATCCGATTTTTTGCAGGAGAAGAAAACGGTTGTAACAGCAAGGCATAGCAATAGACTGTAAAAAGTTGGAAAAAACTTTTTAGAAGTTTTGGCAGCATAAGCTTCCATATAATTTTTTGTTGAGTTGGTTTGTTCAGTAAAACCAGGGCGATAGTACTGTTTGTATTTCTTTATATAAATGTTGTATTATTTTTTGACAAGAACAAATAGCATTTAAAAAAAATTGTGTTAATAATTCATTTGCAAAATCTATTTCACCAACATCACAGTTTCCTTATAACTAAACTCCTGCCCGTCTTTACAAATTACATCCGGAACATAAACATAGGCAGCTGTTTTACCAGCCGGTTAGCTTTTGTAAGTACCATCCCAACCTTGAGATCTGTCATTGACGGATACATTTTGCTTTTCAAAAACCGTTTGCCCGTAGCGATTAAAAATCATCATTCTCTTTATCGATGCAATGTCAGAGTCCTTAATATAGCATCAGTTATTGAGCCCATCGTTATTGGGCGAAAATGCATTGGGAATATACAGCTGTCCATTACCACAGAAAACCACTATCCATGTTTCAAGTGATGGAAGAATGAGGCAAAGTTTCTAGCAAAGCAGGTCTGCTTCAATAGCGCTTTACTAACGGTCGTTAACAAGTAGTTGCCGCATTGAAGCCCGGTAACAAGAAAGTACCCGGGAATAACAGCTACTGCATGTGGACATCGCTGAAATATTTTTTATACACTTTATATTAAGTTGGCAATTTAACAGCGAATTGATGGTGAAGTCATTTCAACCTTATAGCACTAGTGTTGACAATATTTCATTGAGCAATACAACCGTTAACCAGTAATTAACATAAAAATCGGACTAAATGGTGGGGTTTTATTACTTAAAAAATCGTTCTCATTTTTAGAATTTGACTCCTTCCTGTTACGCTTTATAATTTTTAAACGCTTTACAGATAAGCCTTTCAGGGATATTAAACTCTTTTTTTTTCAAAGGACCTAAAAGTAATTTGTCATAAAAAAAATGGCCTTTTTTCAATTTATGATATACGTCATTTCTTTTAATGATCTTATATCATAATGATGTCTAGGGTGTGAATGTACATTGTGTAAAATAAAAAAAATGCTAAAAATTCAATTTTATCAACCAACGTTAATTGCTTTAAGGCAATTAAAATATTGGCTTCTTTTTATGGCAACGCTGTTAATAGGTTCTGCTGTTACTGCCCAATCGAAAGGAGCAAAATGGGAGCCACCTAAAGCAGCAGCTGACGTGAAGAATCCCATAGCACCAGATGCTGCTTCTTTAAAAGAAGCTAAAACATTATACACTACTTATTGTACGCCCTGCCATGGAGAAAAAGGCAAGGGCGATGGGGTGGCAGCAGCTGGCTTAAGCGTTAAACCGGCGGACCATTCCTCTGCCGTAATTCAAAGTAAAGCAGACGGAGCATTGTTTTGGGAAATGAGTGAAGGACACAATCCAATGCCAGCTTATAAGGGTGCGTTTACCGACAAACAACGCTGGCAATTGGTAAACTATATAAGAACACTTGCAAAAAAAACTAAAAACTAACAATATGAAAAAGTTAATTCCACTGGCAATACTAGTACTATCCTGTTTTTGCTCACAGGCACAGGATTCATTAACAGTTGCACCAAAAGCCTCTCCGGGCTCTAATAAATTTATTGTGTATGGCAATGCTGAAATGAGTTACATTTCAAACACGGATTCAAAAAGTTTTGGAGAAGTAAATTTTAAACCAATTTTTTTATGGCGTATTTCTCCCAAGCTTTTTGTTGAAGCCGAAATGGAAATAGAAACGGGCGGTGGCAGCGCTGATTTAGGGCTTGAATATGCCAACATGTGCTATGCCGTAAACCCGTATCTCACTTTACACGCCGGACGCTTTTTGCCTAAATTTGGCGCTTACAGAGGTAGGCTTGCTGAAGGCTTTATGAATCGTTTTGCTTCCAAACCAACAGGGTTTGGCGATGGAGGAATAGGAGCATCTGTTGAAACCGGTGTAGGAGCATTGGGAGCTTTACCGTTTGGTGATATAAAAATTTTATACGACCTATACCTCGTTAACGGACCTCATTTGTTAACCAGTACCTCAGATGCCGGGCAGTTTGATTACGAAGCATATACTTCCAATAATAATAGCCAGGCATTGGGCGGACGACTTGCAATACTTCCATTTTCAAAATCAAATCTTGAATTGGGTTTTTCTTTCCAACATAAAGGAAAAACGGGTGATCTTGGTTCGCCCGATGAAAATGTAAGTCTTGATATGCAGGCAATAGATCTTAACTATTTTCAAAATATTAGTGGTATCAAAAGTACTTTGCGAATTTCAGGTGAGCTAAGACATCAGAAAGTAGGAAGCAATGCAGTTTACATTAAGTCTGATGGAGAAACAAAATATGGCTTCAGCAATTCGCCTACAGCATGGTATTTATCTACCAGCATCAGGCCTTCGCTGGTTGAAAGTAAATTTTTCAGAAACCTGGAATTTGCCTACCGGTATTCAAGCTACACAAGGCCATCACTTGCACCATGGGGAGGTAGTAATTTAACATCAAATGAATTTGCAATCGATTATTGGTTACACTGGAATAGCCTGGTGAAATTTTCATACCAGTCAAAAAAGGAAGAGCCTAAAACATTTTATGCTTCTGTTGTATTTGGTTTTTAACACTTAAAAAAAATTGTATGAAAAAGATATTTATTGTCATAAGCATCATCTCCATTTTTATTACAACAGGTGCTATACTGTCCGGCTGTTATGTATCAGCCAAAGCGGCTAATAAATCCGGCGTTCAATTATGGGGTGAAAACTGCAACAGGTGTCACAATGCACCGGGACCGGGAGAATTTAATAATGATAACTGGGACCTGATAGGTACGCACATGCAGATAAGAGCCAACATTACAAAAACTGATATGGATAAGATTGTAGAATTTTTGAAGAGTGCTAATAATTAATTGTAAAACAGCACTTGCTGGAGGAGTTAATCTAAAAGAATAAGTTTAACTCCCCCACTTGCGCAGGAGTTTATTAGCTGAACTAAATGATAACTTTCTCCATATCCGATAGCAATCTGATAAGGAGAAGGTTTTGCAAGACAGGTTTCCTATAACAGCACCTTACTGTTGTTCGGTAACGAGTAGTTGCAGTATTTAGGACCAGTAACAAGGAGGCACAGTAAAAAAACACCTTCGCCAGATGTGATGAAAAGGCGAAAATCCACCAAATAAAAATTTATCGATTTCTATATTATTATGGTGTGCCATGTGCTTAATTTTAGTGAGACAGCAAAACAAAAATCACTTAACCAGCATTATCGTTCCTTTATAGCTAAACTCCTGCCCGTCGTTACAAATTACGTCCAGCACATAAACATAGGCAGCTGTTTCACCTGCAGGTACGCCTTTGTAAGTTCCGTCCCAGCCTTGAGATCGATCATTAACAGATACGTTTTGTTTTTCAAAAACCATTTGCCCGTAGCGGTTAAAAATCATCATTCTCTTTATCGATGCAATGCCATAGCCCTTAATATAAAAACGATCGTTAAGCCCATCATTATTGGGAGAAAATGCATTAGGAATATACAACTGTCCTTTACCACAGAAAACCACAATACGTACTTCATCACTTGCACTACAACCATACGTGGTTTGCACTGTAACCTTATAAGTGATATTGTTATCTGCTGTAAAATTGGGGTTAGGGCAATCAATACAACTCAAGCCTGTTGCAGGCGACCATAAGTAGGCATTTACATCATTGCCCGTTACCGATGCAGATAATTGAATGGGGGTACCAGCTGCAATATTTCTATCGGCACCGGCATTTACAGTTGGTACATTGCCAACACCGATTAGAATAGTAGCGGTATCTGACTTACACACGTTGCTGCTAAAAGCAATTACCCTGTACAAAGTGGAAACAGATGGCGAAGCAAATGGATTGGCAATGGTAGTGCTACTTAATCCGGTTGCAGGGCTCCAAAGATAATTGGAAGCAGTACTACTGTTGGCCCGTAGTTGTATCCGTTCGCCAATACAAATACTGTCATTACTGCTAACAGTGAGGCCAACCGGCACATCAACTTTTACAGTCACGGTATCTTTTTGTACACAGCCAAACTGATTGGTGACAGTCAAAAAATAATCAGTAGTAAATAATGGGGTAGCGGTTGGCGTTGCCGTAGTATCATTTTGTAAAGATGATGAAGCATTCCACTGATAGCGTACGCCATCAAAGCTACGGAGCACTACAAAACCACCTCGACAAATAGTTGTATCAGGTGCTGCTGCCGGTATCGGCAACGGGTGAATCACCACATCTTTACTCGTAGTAATATTGCAACCAAAAGCTGTTTGGATATTCAGTGAAATAGTATAGTTGCCGGCCAAAGTAAAATTATACCGGAGTGAATCTACCGTGCTTGCCGTAACAGAATTCACTTTCCAATCGTACTTCGTAATACTGTCTTCCGTAAAAATGGAAGGCTTGTACACCAGAATGTATTGCATACATTTTTCTACCTCGCCAACAATAGATGCCGTGGTTGTTTTAAAAATAGTAATGGTATCATTTGTAAGATAAGTATGACTGCAACCATTGGCAGTAGTGGCTTTCAGCGTAACTACATAATTGCCGGCAGTGGCATAAAAATGAGTTGGGTTGATGGCAGTAGAAGTTTGACCATCGCCAAAGTTCCATTCGTACTGCATATTATTAAACCGGGATGCAGAAGTATTCACAAAACGAACGGTACCACTATCACCACAAATTTTTGAATTGACGATTGTGAAAGAGGCTTTAACTGAGTCGATAATTATAAGACGGAAACTGTCAATGGCACAGCCATTGTTGGTGGTAACTTTTAGATTGATATCATACAAACCAGCGGGTGAAAAATTGTGACGCAATGTATCTGTATTGCCTGCAGGTACACCGTTAACCAACCACTGATATTGTGCAATAGAATCAGCACTTGTAGCTGTACTGAAATAGGTGTAATTACCCGGAGAACATTGAATGGCATTGCCACCAATAGACGGCACAGGATTTTTATAAATTTCAATTGCCCTATTTTTTACCAGCGTATCGGTACAGCCATGTTCTGATGTTACAATCAGTTTTACACCGTACACGCCAGCCTGCAAATAAGTGCGGATAGGGTTGTTTAACGTAGAAGAACTGTTATTGCCAAAGTCCCACTCATAACGCACAATATTAAACCGGGAGATTGCATTGTTGGTGAATGCAACTGTAGCGGAATCGCCACAGAATTTTTGATTACTGATGCTGAACAAAGATTGAATAGAATCTACAATAATAACTTTTGAAACACTGTCTGTACAGCCATTTACGGTGGTAACTTTCAATGAAACAATATGATTGCCTGCAAAAATGTTAGTATTCAAATCAATGGTTTCGCTTCGTTGAATGCCGTCTATAAACCACTGATAACTTTGCATCTGATCAATGGAATTGATTACACTTTTGTATTGGTAAATACCCGGTGTACAATGAATACTATCACCGGTAATGTAGGCTGCTGGGAAATTATAAACTTTCAACGTATCCACAAAATTGGTGGTATCCCTGCATCCATTTATTGTAACCCCCACCAATTGAACAGTGTAAAAACCAGGTTGCAAATAAGTATTGGTTGGGTTAACTGCTGTTGACGTATTTCCATCTCCAAACCGCCAATTGTAAAAATCAATGGCAGCAAAATTGGTAGTGAGATTGGTGAAAGATGCAGTGCCACTTCCACAAAACCGTACCGGATTCAATGCAAAATTTGTTACGATAGAATCAATTACAATATTCTTGGTAACGGAAAAAGTGCAGCCATTGATAGTCTCGATATCCAGCCTGATAATATGGTTGCCGGGTGTACGATAATTGTAATTTAAGTTGGCAGTATTGGCCACGCTATCTGCATCGATACTCCATTTGTATTTGGCTATAGCATCTACACTTGTAATGGTGCTAGTGTAATTCAATTTAGTTGATGGAACTAAACAAACCGTAGCCAATCCACTAATGGTTGCCGTTGGTAAATTAAACACCCGGACAGTATCAACAAAAGTTGTGGTGTCCCTACAACCATTGATGGTAGCAGCTATCAGCCTAACGGGATAATTACCGGGAAGTAAATAATAATTATCCGGGTTTTGTACAACCGAGGTATTACCATCTCCAAAAGTCCAATTATAAAAACTAACAGGTGAAGACTGTGTGGTTAAATTGGTAAAAAAAGTTTGGCCACCGCCGCAAAACCGAACGGGGGCTAAACTGAAATTTGTTTTAATGGAATCTACCAAAATATTTTTTGTCGCAATAGTTGTACAATTGTTGATAGTAGTAACCGTTAATGACAAGATATGGTTACCGAAAAGTCTGTAATTGTAATTGAGATTGGCGGTATTTGCCACGCTATCTCCATCTATTTTCCACACAAATTTTGCAATAGCATCGGGGCTCGTGATGGTGCTTGTGTATTGTAACCTACTATTTGGTTTCAGGCAAACTGTATTAATGCCATTGATGGTTACTTTGGCACTTGGAAATACTTTTACTGCCGCCGGAATGGTTATAGAATCTACACAACCATACTTTGAGGTGATCACCAATTTTACAGAAAAAGTACCCGGTACATTGTACAGGTGGCTAGGGTTGGCGGTTGTATCTGTTCCGCCATCACCAAAGCTCCATTTGTATCGCATAGCCGAGAAAGAAGGCACTACACTTTGGTTGGTAAAGTTTACTATACCACTATCACAAAAACGGGTATTATCAAAAGCAAATTTTGCCTTAGCTGAATCTACAAAAACAGAATCTGTTGCTTTCAAAGTAAACGGACAACCTTCCGGACTGGTAAGAACTACATTGGGGATGTAGATGCCCGCATTAGGAAAAGTGTGTGTTACAAACGAGTCGGAAAGAGACGGGAAAACCGGCGTACCATCATTGTAATCCCATGCGTAGGTGCTGATAAAACTTCCCTTCACATTCATGGCAATATCATAAGGCTTGCAACCATTGCCGGTGTTGGCAGTTATGGTACCAATCGGCCCACGTACCCTTATGAATTGCGCTACCGAATCTTCACAGCTATTCAATCCCTTTACCCTGAGTGTTACCTTATAAAAACCAGGCAATGCATAAATTTTTGGCGAAGGGTTTTGATCGGTACTACCGGTGCCACCATCTCCAAAATCCCAAATCCAACTGCTTGCATAAGTAGAACTATCACTAAAAGTAATGGCTGTGGGCGCACACTTGGTGGTATCACCTACTTTAAAATTTGCTTCGGGCCTTACCAGTTTTATATAAGATGGCCGGGTAATACTATCGGTACACCCGTTCTCATCCTGCACTACCATTTTAATATTGTAACTGCCTTCTGCAGCGTATGTATGAGAGCCATAGTAGCCATTGGTCGTCGGGCTGCCATCGCCATAATCCCAGGTGTAAGTGCCATTGTACACCTGTGCATAATTGTACAGGAATACATTGAACGCACCGCACTTCAATGTATCGTAGCTAAAGTAATCTGCCTTGGGTTGATATATCCTGATGTAGTTGGGTTTACTAACGGTAGAGGTACACCCAAACGAATCGGTAATGGTAAGGGAAACGGTATAGAAATTATAATAGCTGGTGCCATTATACACTTTGTTGATGGTAGTATCTGCATTGGTAATAAGGGTGGTGCCATTGCCGAAATTCCATTGCCAGTTTACAATGGGCACACCGGTACTTTGTATGGAAGTATCTGTAAAAATAAAATTTTGGTTAGAGAAGCAACTAGTAGTGGGGGTGGATGTAAAGCCAGCCTGCGGACCGGTAGTTACCAATGGTACAATTATTTGTTTGGTGATGGTAGAAAAGCAGCCGATAGAGTCGGTGACTTTCAGGTTTACATTGTAGGTATTGGCAGTGTACAACCTGGTAACTGCTGTATCCTGTGTACTATTTAATATGGGGTTGCCATTGCCAAAATTCCATTCCCAATTTGTAATCGGAATAATGCCATTTTGAACAGATGAATCAGTAAAAATTACTTTTAATGGCACCAAACAACTCAATTGAATATCTGGATTAAAATTGGCAATCGGGCCTCGTACACTGATGGGTGTGGGAAATATTAAAGAGTCGGAACAGCCCAATTTATCTTCAATAATTAGTTTGACATAATACAAGCCGGTATCAATATACGTGTGACTTGTATTGCCTTTTAACCAAAGACCGAACGTAGCAAAATAAGTGGCATTGTCAATTACCTGCCTTACGGTACTGTCACCAAAATCCCAGGTGTATTTTTTTATTTTAGAAGAATCCATCCCCAAGGTGGTAAAGTTTACCAGGCCGTTGGTGCAGATGTCGGTTTTATTGGGTATAAAATCTGCTTTTTCGTCAATAATAATTACCCTTTTTCTACCGGTGTCTATTTGATTGGTAAGGGTGTCAAGTCTCAAAACCGTTACCACATAAACTTTTTGTGGCGGAGCGTACGTATGGGTTACAGGGTTTAATGAACCTGTATTTAACAATGGTGAACCATCACCAAAATCCCAGCTTTGAATAATGGCATTACTTACGGTATCGGTAAATGATACGGCCGGTCAAGCCGCCACCCGTGAGCGAACCGACTTGGGTATTGAAGCCGGTAATGTCGAGAGTCGCGCCCGCGACGTTAGCCCAAGTTTCTTATGATGAAGCTGTAGGCCTTGAGTTTGCAGGGATTCGTTT
>JANPNY010000337.1:0-4651 GCA_031427745.1 Chitinophagaceae bacterium
TACTGGATAATGAAATGAAAACCTACGCCGCTCCCGGTAACGCAGTCGAACATTTTTACTGCTACAACAAGCCGGTACTGGCACCTGCAGATGGCATTGTGCAGGAAATAGTTGATCACATTGATGACAATGAAATTGGCAAAAACAACAGTACCCAAAACTGGGGTAATACCATTGTAATAAAACATGCCGAAGGCTTGTACACCAAACTATCTCACCTAAAAAAACAAGGCTTTAAAACTACTACAGGTGCGTATGTAAAACGGGGAGATATTATTGCAACCTGCGGTAACAGTGGCCGCTCGCCCGAACCCCATTTACACATGCAGGTGCAGGCCACGCCTTATATCGGGTCTAAAACGTTAAACTACCCGCTGGCATATTTTAAAAGCAGAAACAACAACGAACTGGCATTAAAAAGCTTTACGGTGCCAACAGAAGGCAGCTTTGTCAGCAACCTAGCTCCCAATACACAATTGCAGCAGGCATTTAATTTTCAACCCGGTTTTTGCATCAAAGTAAGTGCCGGAGGATATGCGACGGAAGAGTGGGAAACACTCACCAGTTTTTACAATGAATCGTACCTGTATTGCAAGGAGCAAAATGCGTATGCCTATTTTATCAACAATGGCAGCATGTTTTATTTTACCAATTATTTTGGGCCAAAAACAAGCTTGCTTTACCAGTTTTATTTATGTGCTTACACTGTTTTATTAAGTTCCGATAAGGACCTGGTTGTAAAAGATAGTTATCCCATCAATGTATTTGGATGGAGCCCCATAAGATGGTTGCAGGATATTGTTTCGCCCTTTTATATTTTTATACAAATGAAATTTGAAAGCAGTGTGGCCGCATCGCAGGATGTGTTAAGCAGCGGCAGTGTGCAATACAGCAGCAAACAAACGCAACAATTATTTTGGTGGATAAAACAAAAAAGATCTTTTACCCTCGAAGTAAATAACGGACAGATACAATCATTCAGCAGTACAACCCACAGTCTAAAACTCTTAATACAATGCGTAGCAGAAAACTGATAACTATTTTACTATTCATATTGGCCGTTGGCTCAACATCTTTTGCGCAACAAGCCCCCAGCTATGATAAAGCCACTGCAAAAAGTCTTGAACTGTACGAAAAGGCAGACTGGAAAGCGCTGCTTGCATACGGCAGGGAATATGTAACAGCATCACCCGATTTTATTTTACTTCGTTTAAGAATGGCCTATGCTGCATTTATGCTCAACAATTTTAGCGAGGCATTAAAGCAATACGACGCTGTGCTGGTAAAAGATTCCTACAACGAAACAGCCCATTACTACAGTTGGCTGTGCAGAAAATATTTAAACCAGTCCGAACAGGCAGATGCACACCTTAAATATTTTTCAAAAGAATGGAAGGACAAAGAAAAACTCCAAACTTTTGCAGTAACTAAAATTGGAACAGAAGTAAGTTACAAGCATACACAACTTTCATCCAGGGGCGAGGGCTTGTATGCAAGGGTAGATTTGTACACAAGGCTGCACCCCAATGTAAACATGTACCAGGCAGTTGCCTTATTTAACCAAACCATTGCCGAACCAAAATTAACCGGCGTTGCCAACAACAAAAATATCGCCATCAACCAAAAAGAGTACTACAACAAAACCACCATCAACCTACATAAAAAATGGCAGTTGTTAGCGGCTTATCATTACCTCTATACACCTTTTAATAATTATGTTTACAACAACCATATCGGGCTGGCAGGTTTAAAATACAACAGTCATTACTTTACCTTGCAGGCCGATGCCATCGTGGGTAAGCTTAACGATACCAGCCTGCGGCAATACAATGCACAATTGGCCTTGTACCCGTTGGGCAATCTCAATTTGTATAGTATTTCAACAGGTTCATTTAACAATAGAAATAATAAATCGTCCTTTAATTTTAAACAGGTACTTGGCGCCAAACTCTTAAACTTTTTATGGCTCGAAGGAAATGCTACGCTGGGCAGTTTCAGCAATTTTATGGAGAATGATGCGCTGTATGTTTACAATGCAATAGACCGCAATTTATTAAAGGCCGGCGCAACAGCTTATGTTACCCTTAGCCCCAAACTTACACTGCAACTGGGTTACACGTTCGAGCAAAGAGAATTATATAAATCAATCAACATTTTTAATCAACATTCAATCACAGGAGGTTTATCATGCAAATTTTAAGACAAACAATTTTTATCGCCCTCATTTTATTGCTATCCCTAAATGCCAACGCCCAAAGCGATGCAGCCATGCAAAAGGTATTCAACGACAGCTATACCCAGGAGTATTACAAAAAATATCCGGAGGCAATTGCCACACTTGCCAAAGTGTATAACGAAGACAGTTACGAACTAAACCTGCGGCTTGGCTGGTTAAATTACCTGAATAAGAATTACACCCAATCGCAAAGCTATTACCAGAAGGCCACCACACTAAAACCCTATTCTATCGAAGCAAAACTGGGTTTGGTAAAACCATTATCCACCCTGGAAAGCTGGGACAAAGTATTGCAGCAGTACGAAGATATACTGAAGATAGACGCCCAAAACTTTACAGCAAATTACTGGGCCGGAACTATTTATTACAACAGAAAAAAGTATGAAGCCGCAGCCCGGTTATTTGAAAAATTAGTGAATCTTTATCCATTTGATTATGATGCCAATCACATGCTGGCATGGAGTTATTTAAACATCGGTAAAAACAACGATGCTAAATTATTGTTCCAAGTGGCCTTGTTGATAAAGCCTGCAGATACATCTGCCACAGCAGGCTTAGCAAAAATTAAATAAGCGTCGAACATCGGTTGCTCAATGGAGAATGGTGAATGGATGGTATCAAATATTGATGCTCCATTCACTATTTTTTTGTACCGAAACCCGTGTACAAGCAACCCGAATACCCATCACAGCCTGCAAAAAATAATGGGCTGTCAGCAGTGGTACCAACAGCAACTTCAGTACCGGCTATCCGTTACAAGTACTCACTCCGCTGCGCTGCGTTCCGTGCTTTCCACTTCTATCCGGCATCCATTGAGCGGAAGTTTTTCAATGGGGCTTTAATTACGTTATGTAGCATAGCATCGGTTTCTTTTAAATAATGAGCGAAGTAAAGACTTTCGCAAATAAAGATTACTTTGGATGTATTGACGCAAGTTTACAGGAATTGGCTGCGGAAATACAAACGTTGTGCGTCACCATAGACAACCTCTCATTCATAAACAATTTCAAAATGAAGAAACTAACTGCCTTTACTTTTCTGATTTTTTATTTTGCAATGTTGCCTAACAAAAAAGTTTATTCACAAAACATATCGCTTCATAAACTGTTTGACAATTATTATGAAGACCGCTTAAAACTTTTTCCGTTTGAGGCTACAGAACATGGCGACAACAGGTACAACGACCTGCTGCCAAACAACGGTTCCGTACGGTTCATTCAAGAGCTAAATTCTTTTTACAATAAATATTTATCAGGGCTTAAAAAATATAAAAGGCAAAGTCTGAATAATGATGACCGTACTTCCTATGATCTGTTGAAATATATTTTGAAAACAGGAAAAGAGACAATCACAATTCACCCTGAATATATACCGGCAACACAAGGTCGGTCACTTGCATTAACAATGGGCACATGGGGTGCGGGAGGTAATGTACAACCCTTTAAAACTATAAAAGATTACGAAGATTGGTTGAAACGTATTGCTGCATTTACCATTTGGGTTGATACTGCCATTGCAAATTTTAACAGAGGTATTGCAGCAGGGGTAGTATTACCAAAAGTATTGGTAAATAAAATGATCCCTCAACTGGAAAAGCTGGCGGAGACAGACAGCAGTAAAAATATTTTTTACGGGCCTGTTAAAAATTTCCCTAAAGACTTTACCCCGGTTCAAAAGAAAAAATTGCTGAATGATTACCATACAGCAATTACCACGCAATTAATTCCTGCATATTTAAGATTGGCTGTATATCTTAAAAAAGGCTACCTGCCAAATACCCGTACCACATCCGGTTATAATGCATTGCCCGGCGGAGCTGGCATGTATGCTTATTTTGTGCGCACAAATACTACAACAACTAAAACACCAGAAGAAATTTACCAGATTGGCCTTACTGAAGTAGACCGTACTCATAAAGAAATGGAAAAGATAAAAAATGAAACAGGTTTTACAGGATCGCTTACTGAATTTTATACCTTTCTTACAACCGATAAAAAGTTTCTTCCTTTTAAAAATGCAGTAGAAGTACTGAATGCTTACCGTTCTATACAACAAAGAATTGACCCTAACCTAAACAAACTTTTTAGCGTAAGTCCAAAAACACCTTTTGAAATTCGACAAACAGAAGCATTTAGGGCAGCATCTGCAGCCGCTCAGTATTTTGTCGGTACCCCCGATGGAAAACGCCCTGGTATATTTTATGCACCTATTGTTGATGCTGCAAAATATTCTTACTTCAGCATGGAAGATCTCTTTATGCATGAAGCCATTCCGGGACATCACTATCAGCTTTCTTTACAATCAGAAGATACAAGTTTACCCATATTCCGAAGAAATATTTTCTTAACTGCCTTTGGGGAAGGTTGGGCTTTGTATGCCGAAACATTAGGTAAGCAACTTGGCGTTTATACAGAC
>JANPNY010000338.1:0-7294 GCA_031427745.1 Chitinophagaceae bacterium
TTTGCGTACCTGCCCGGACCATAGTGGGCGGGGCCAACAGCACGCAGTCCGTTACTGTATGCAATATGTAAATGATCCATTGTTACCAATGAATCGGCGCCTTCGAGGCTTAGGATATAGCCGATGGGTTTGGTACTGTTATGCTCCTCATCATTCCACAAAAGCAAGTGCTGTTCAAGCGAAGCAATATCTTTTATCATTACCATTTCACCCACCGCTTCCATGGCTTTGTACCATGCCAATTGCCCCTGGGTTTGTGACCAGGCCTGCTCCGCAGAGTGCCAGCCGGGTAAATTATTTTCGGGTGCTACATACCTTGCAATTTGCGTAGCTACTACAAGGCCGATATTTCCTTTTCTAAGTTCGGGAAATGTGACGGTGCCCTTGCCCCTGTCGGGTTTATCGGTAAGATGGGCTTCCCGCTGCCGAATAGCGTTGATAGGTTGCCGCAGGTCACGGTTCCATTCCATTGCATTCATGCTAAGATCAAGGTGAGCGTCTATTGTGAACATGTTTTACAAATTAAATAGTAATGGATCTGTCTCTTGCTACTACTTGCCAGGTGGTAATTATTACCTGCTGTTGGGCAACCTGCAACTTTTCGTACAATGCAACCGTTGGACAAATATGCCATGGTATGGCATAAAAAACATCACCCACTTTTGCATTATGTGGCTCAGCAGATTTCACTACCATATGTTCTTCACTTTGGCTAATGATTGCTAATCCGGTTGCATTCAAAAAATGAACCCGTGGCTGTGGACTTTCTGCTGCCACTGATTTATGGCCCAAATCGAGACAAAAAGTAACATCATTAATTATGCTGATGACCCTTGTTACCAGTACGGCAGCACATACAAAAGGTTCATCTGGAAAATTGGTGGAATAACCCCAATCCCATAAAACAAACGTACCGGGACTACATTCAACATTTTTTCTTTTAGAATGCATTGGAAAAGAAGGAGAACCACCCACTACAAAAATGATTGGGGCTGATAAATGGCTTTTAATTTGATCTGCCACCAACAATCCTTTTTCAAAAGCAGCATCCGCATTTTGTTGGCGAAGCACTAGATCCGTGTCGGTAACATGCCCATCATACAGATGCAGACCTTTCAATTGCAGGTTGTTGTGTTGCAAAATGATTTTCGCCAAATCAGCTGCGGCAGCAGGTTGTATCCCGGTGCGGTTCATGCCGGCATTGATATCTATAAAAACACCGGCGGTTAAATCAGCTGCTGCAAACACTGCGTTAATGGTTGCAGCAATGGTAACATCATCTACTAAACAACTAAATTTTGTTGCCGGATATTGTCGTACCAAATGAAGAAACCGTTTTATTTTTGGCCCAACGGGCTGATAGGCCAGCAACACATCGGGGGCATTTATCTGCGCCAGCATCTCTGCTTCTGCGATGGTAGCACATTTAAATTTGGTGATGCCAGCGGCCAGCATCAGGCTGCACACTTCAGCCGTTTTATTGGTTTTTACATGCGGCCTTAAACAGGAAACATCGTCCACCATCTGAATGGCCAATTGAATATTCTGCTTAATTCTTTCCTCATAAACCACCAGTGCCGGCGAATCTATGCTGTCAATATTTTTTATCTGGTACCAGTTCATCTTAAAAAACAATTATTGAAACGGAAAAACAATCAGGTATGTATTTCAAACAATGCCTCTATCTCTACAGGAATATTACCAGGCAGCGAACCCATGCCCACAGCGCTTCTTACGCCAATACCATTTTCGTTACCCCAAACTTTTGCAAACAATTCACTGCAGCCATTAATGATAAAGGGATGATTTTCAAACTCAGGCACACAGCCTACCATGCCCAAAACCTTGATAACTCTTTTTACTTTATCCAAAGAACCAAGTGTTGCTTTTAACGTAGCCAATATTGCCAGACCAACTTGTTGAGCTGCCTGCTTCCCTGCTTCATCATCCATGTTAAAACCTATACGGCCTTTTATTAATGATCCATCCGTTTTAACTGGCCCGTGACCGGACACATAACAATGGTTACCATCTACCAGGCAGGGTTTATAAACACCTACAGGCTTGGGTGCAGGTGGAAGTGTAAGCCCCAATAATGCAAAATTTTCTTCAGGAGTCATTGGTGGTTATTTTATAAAACTGTAAATAATGAAGACCCCAATCAGCCCAACAACAGACACAATTGTTTCCATCACCGACCAGGTTTTAAGGGTGTCTTTAAAAGATAAATTAAAATACTCTTTAAACATCCAGAAGCCCGGATCATTCACATGCGAAAACATCAGGCTGCCGGCACCGGTTGCCAACACCATCAGGTTAGCATCTATTCCGGATGTGGCTATCATCGGCGCAATAATACCTGCGGTGGTAAGTCCTGCCACCGTAGACGAGCCCAATGCTACCCGGATAACAGCACTGATGCCCCATGCCGCCAGCAATGGATGTACTTTCATTTGCAAAAGACTACCTGCAATAGCAGTACTGGTACCAGTATCTGTAAGTACTTCTTTTAAAGCCCCGGCACCACCGATAATAAAAAGAATCAGCGCAATATCTTTAACCCCTTCTCCAATTATTGTCATCACGTCTTTTGTGCTTTTACCTCTTTTTATTCCCAGCATATAAATGGCATAAAAAACTGTAATCAGCATTGCAATAACTGGTTCACCAAGCGCCAGTATAATTTTTGTGAATATATTTTCCTGGTGAATAAGCAAGCGGACAATTGTTGCAATACTTATCAGCAACACCGGTAAAAAAGACGCAACAATACTATTGAACAAACCGGGTAATGCTTCATCTGGTAAAGGCTTTGCTGCAAAGGCTTCCAAAGGTTTGGCGGTGTAATTTTTTAAAGTTTGTGCAAATAACGGACCACCAATTAAAATAGCAGGAATGGCAATGAGTAAACCAAAAAATAAGGTGATGCCCATATCCGCATGGTATTGTGCTACCAATGCCGTTGGCGAAGGATGCGGGGGAAGATAACCATGCGTAACCGACAAAGCAGCCAGCATGGGTAGCCCGATGTAAACGGCGGATATTTTGTATTTATACGAAATGGTAATGATTAACGGAACCAGCAAAACAAAACCAACTCCATAAAAAAGTGGAATACCAATTACAAAGGCGGTTAGTACCAGTGCCCAAAGCAGGTATTTTTGTCCGAATGCTTTTACCAGGCTGGTAGCAATTTGCTGGGCTGCGCCGCTGGTGGCAATCAGTTTACCCAACATGGCACCCAACCCAAGAATTATAGTAAGCGACCCCAGCAAATCACCCATACCTTTTTGAATGGCTGAAACAGTATGGGAAATATCCATTCCGTTGGCAATGCCAATTAGCAAACTAACGAGGATAAAAGCAAGAAAAGCATTCAACTGAAACCGTGCAATCAGCAGAATTAAAATAAGGATTCCAGCAAGCAAAATAAGGATGGGCATTCGTTGTAATTGGTTAGCAGTTATCAATTCACCGGCATTAAATAAATGCTTTAGATTGATGGGTTATAAAAGTTTAAAGCTAATTTATTTTTTGGGGAAATATGTTTGCTACATTCTAATTCGAACAAAAAAGAAGCTGTCTTTTTAGGACAGCCTGTTTTAAAAAGCAACAGGTTGATTCATGTTATCTAAAAAAAAGAACAATAACTTTATCTTTTCCCTGGGTTCAACAGTACATCATAATTGTATCATTTTATACCAAATTCTAGCCCGTTATAGTAATATGGTCCTTCAAGTAAAAATTATCACTATCCAAGTTTTAACTTTCTATAATTATATTTGGCAAACAAATTGCCTTATTTAAAACAAACCAACTTGAAATTTATGAAAAATAAATACTTATTAATAAGAAAGATCAGCGTGGCAATTATTTCATTTTGCCTATTACTATTCTCAACAACTGCGGTTGCCCAACATAACAAAGCTGATGTTTCGCCGGTTTCAGGAACAAAAAAAGAAATAAAAAGAAATAAAAAAGGGTTTGCCCGGTGTTGACAAAGGTCAAAAACATAAAGAAGACGAGATTGGTGCTTACACCACAAGGCGCAGAAATTTACCACCCGGACAAGCCAAGAAAATTTATGGTGGCTCCGCTAAAGATTATGCACCTGGCCAAAGGAACAAGCGGGATAACAAAGCAGGTAAATACAAACATCACAAAAAGCATCAAGGCCACGACAGGAAAAAGTCAATAGAAAAGAAAAATCATCATGATTAAAAATAGACATATCCTAGTAATTTAAATAGAAAATCCCGTAGAATATTTTACGGGATTTTTTAGTTAAGAGTATTGGCTGTAACAAATGGCGGAAGTCTCATCTTTGTTTAGCCTGGTAGGCTTTAACATGTTTAGCTACATCAATGAGGGGAGCTATCCAAATGTCATTTTCATGTTGCTTTAGATAACTTAAAAATTCCCGGTGGGCACTCAATGAAACATTTAAAGCATTTCCTCCACCCACGCCATGAAACAAAATAACCAGCAAGGAATTTGTTTCCATCGCCTTTTTTACCCAGTCCTCCATTTGAATGGCATTTTGCCCATCTACTACGTAACAATCTATATTGTATAGATTGATTTTATCGATTGTGTGCATCTCATGCCGAACTGCCCTGGCAGCGATAAAATCATCTTTTAGCAAGTCCATAAAAGAGGAATCATTTACTTTCATATCGCCGCAAGTAAATGCAAAGGTTCTTTCTTTTTTCCCGTCTAATGCTTCAAGAAAGCCGTTGGCCATTTTTATTTCATCAACCATACGTTGCACAGTATAATTATCCATATCGTATTCCGGTTTTACCCACGCTCTTCCTGCACCCACGCAAGGGTGAAATAAGGTATGATTGCCCAGTTCATGCTGATTGGCTGCAACTTTTTTCCAATCATTGATTCTGTATCTTGCTGTATTTGCCGTAAGGTAAAAAGTAGCTTTTAATTGTAAAGAATCCAGTACAGGCAACGCATTATCCAAATGTTCAAAACTTGCGTCATCGTAGGTAAGCACTACAGCGCATTTTTTATTATGCCACATTTTATCAGTCGACTGGGCAACTAATATAAAAGTGGTTGTCATTAAAAAGGCAGCAATCAATAATTTCTTCATGTAAAAAGTTTTTGTTCAATTGGTGTGTGGCTAATATGCTTGCAGCAGTGTTTTACATTAAATAACAACATTATTTTGTGGTGCCTTCACAAGCAATATCAAACCTATAACTATTTTCTTAAACTTTTGCATCCTTGTTTGTCGATTATAAAATCAACAGAAAAAGACGGCACTAAACCCCGTCCGTTTTTAACCGCCGCAATCTTTAAGTTTTTAAAAAAAGTTGAGAAAAGATTAATCGCTCAATGGATGCCGGATAGGAGTGGAAAGCCCGGTGAAGGTTTCAGCCGACTTTCCGCAATTGTGGGGTGGAAGAAGCATGGCCTGTGCCGGACTTGCAACGGATAGCCGGAACCGATGTTGATGAAAGTATTGCTGATGATAGCCCCCGGTTTTTGCTTTAAAATTTATCACATTATAAACCCATACTTTTCAACGTTCAACAAAGCAACTAATCAACTAAAACCGGCTATCTTTGCCGCCTTAAAAACAGACGAACAAGGGAATGAAGAACATCAGAAATTTTTGCATCATTGCACACATCGACCACGGCAAAAGCACGCTGGCAGATCGTTTACTGGAATTTACCCATACCATTGGCGAACGGGATATGCAGGCGCAGGTGCTGGACAATATGGACCTGGAAAGAGAAAAAGGTATTACCATTAAGAGCCACGCCATACAAATAAATTACAAACTCAATGGAATTGAGTATGTATTGAACCTGATTGATACACCCGGTCATGTGGATTTTAGTTATGAAGTGAGTCGTGCATTGGCTGCCTGCGAAGGTGCGCTGCTGCTGGTAGATGCCAGCCAGGGCATACAAGCACAAACCATCAGTAATTTATACCTCGCCATTGATAATAACCTGGAGATTATTCCGGTAATAAACAAGATTGACATGGAAGGCGCCATGATACCAGAAGTTACCGACCAGATAGTGGAATTGATTGGCTGCAAACCCGAAGAAATTTTACTGGCCAGCGGAAAAAGCGGTATTGGTATTGAAGAAATTTTGCAGGCAATTATAGATCGTATTCCTGCTCCAAAGGGTGATGTAGCTGCTCCTTTGCAGGCGTTGATTTTTGACAGTGTGTTTAATTCTTTCCGGGGAATTATTGTGTACTACAGGATATTTAATGGCACACTCAAAAAAGGTGATAAAATTAAATTCAGCAATACCGGGCTGGAATATGGTGCAGATGAAGTGGTTATTTTAAAACTAGGCATGGAGCCAAAAACCGAGGTCTGCGCCGGCGATGTGGGTTATATTATTACGGGAATTAAAGTGGCCAAAGAAGTTAAAGTGGGCGACACCATTACTACTTCGGTAAATGGCGCCACTGAGTCTATTAAAGGATTTCAGGATGTAAAGCCCATGGTATTTGCCGGTATTTTCCCGGTAGAAACGGATGCATTTGAAGAGCTGCGGGACTGTATGGATAAGCTGCAATTAAACGACGCTTCCCTCACATTTGAGCTGGAAACTTCGCAGGCATTAGGCTTTGGCTTTAGATGTGGATTTTTGGGTATGCTGCACATGGAAATTATCCAGGAGCGGCTGGAAAGGGAATTTAACCAAACGGTAATTACAACAGTACCCAACGTTAGTTTTATTGCTACCACCAACAAAGGCGAAATCATCCGGGTAAATAACCCAACCGAAATGCCCGACCCTACAAGGATTGACCATATTGATGAACCATTTATTAAAGCACAGATTATTACCAAGCCGGAGTACATCGGTAATATTATGACGCTGTGTATTACTAAACGTGGTATTCTAACCCATCAAAGTTATTTAACCACCACAAGGGTTGAACTGAGTTTTGAAATGCCCCTAACAGAGATTGTATTCGACTTTTACGATAAATTAAAAAGCATCACGAGGGGCTATGCCTCTTTCGACTATCACCCGATTGAATACAGGCTGAGTGATATTGTTAAGATGGATATTTTACTCAACAACGAACGGGTGGATGCCTTAAGTGCCTTAATTCACCGGGGCAGAGCGCATGAATTTGGCCGCAAGTTGTGCGAAAAATTAAAAGAATTATTGCCACGTCAACAGTTCCAGATTGCAATACAGGCAGCCATTGGTGCTAAAGTAGTGGCACGGGAAAACATAAGTGCCATTCGCAAAGATGTTACTGCAAAATGTTATGGCGGTGATATAAGCCGTAA
>JANPNY010000339.1:0-6994 GCA_031427745.1 Chitinophagaceae bacterium
AGCAGATGAATGCCTGCTGGTGGAAGGCTACACCGATGTGGTATCGCTCCACCAGGCAGGTATAGAAAATGTGGTGGCAAGTGGTGGCACATCGCTTACGCAGGATCAGTTAAGGCTGATAAAAAAATACACCAACAACCTCACCATTATTTATGATGGTGATAGCGCTGGCATAAAAGCTGCCCTCCGTGGTATGGACCTGGCCCTGGAAGAAAGCCTTAATGTAAGGCTGGTGCTGATACCTGATAAGGAAGACCCGGATAGTTATGTAAACAAAGTAGGTGCAGCGGCTTTTAATGAATTCATCAATGCCAATAAAAAAGACTTCGTTTTATTTCAACTGAACGTGTCGTTAAAAGATGCAGGAACAGACAGTGTAAAAAAATCTGCCCTTGTAAACCAGGTAGCAGAAACCATATCTAAAATAAACAAAGCAGAAGATTTTACCCTCCAGCAGGATTATATAAAACAATGTGCGGAGTTATTAAAGATTGAAGAAGGCGGTCTGCATGCCCTGGTAAATAAATTTATAAGGGATCGCATTACAAAGGATGAAAACAAGCAAAGCCGGGATGATGCCAATGATGCATTTAATAAAAGTCAGTCACCGGCAGACATAGAAGACGACGCACTTGTATTACTAAATAAAGATGAAGCGCATGAGAAGGCGATGGTAAGAAGCCTGCTGGAATTTGGTTTAAAAGAATGGGATAATAACCTGCGGGTGGCAGAGCATATTTTTGCTGAAATTGATAACAACCAACTGGAAGATTTAATTGACAATAAAAATTTAATTGCCCTAATTAAAACCTATAAATCCTGGTACGATGCAGGCCTGGAGCCCACTTCCAAGACCTTTTTGTACCACGAGGATTTAGCCATGAGTACATTGGTTGTAAACGTGATGGATTATAACACAGACATAAGCCCCAACTGGAAGGAATTTTACCAGGGAAAAATTGCCACACGGGAAGAGCTGTATAAAGAAGAGGTTTTCTCTACTGTAAATTATTTAAAGCTTAGAAAAACCAAACGGATGATGGATGAAAACCAACGTGAAATGGAGAAAGAACATACCATGGAAGAACAGTTGATGTTGCTTCAAATTCATCAGCATCTTAAACAAATAGAGATAGATCTTACCCGTGCATTGGGTACTGTAATATTCAGGTAGTCATTTATTAATTTTAAACCAAATTCCACAACCGCTCCTCCTTCATCAAATTTAATTTCGGATAATAGCTATTGCAAAAAGTATATTTTGTTTTTACATTTATGAAAGTAAAAACATCTATATGAGAGCAATAGCCCCCCTCCTGCTACTGTCTGTTTTTTCCTGGCAGCTTATGGCACAAACTACCCAGGACACTGAGTTTCCCAAAGAATTTATAATGCACATGAAGCTGCATAATGGGATGGTGACGAATTTTACCAATGGGCCCGATTTGTACACCGGCGGCATACAACTGATACCTCAATATACAATAGTAAAAAAGCTGATGAGGGCTGGTATTATTTTAAACGGATATTATACCCGTAAAAAGTTAAGCGCTGCTTTTGGCCCCACCGTTACATTCAAATTAAAAACTTTAAACACCGCCCCGTTTGGAAGCGCTGGCAATATTAATATAAGCTTCGACCATCTTTGGGGCACCAACAAGGAGCAATTACTGGGAGGCAGTATCAATGCAGATATAGGCAATAAACTATTGCTGGGATTGAGCATGCACAGAGATTACAACCTAAATACCTGGTGGTTGCAAAATACCCTCGGCCTGCGCATAAGCAAGCCAAAAAAGCAAACGGAAATTTATAACCAATAAAATTATTATTATGAGCAGAGCATTAGTAATAAGCGGTGGAGGCTGCAAGGGCGCATTTGCAGTGGGTGTTTTAAAAAGATTATTTGCAACTTACCCCGGCCTCGACTTTGATATTTTTGTAGGTACCAGTACCGGCTCCCTGATGTGCCCGCTGGTAGCGTTGAGAGAAATGGATTTGGTTGAATCCATTTACACCTCTCAAAAAACGGAAGACATCATATTTAAAAAACGTATTGGCGATAGCCTCAATGACACCAGTATTTTCGATGGCAGTCCTTTGTGGAATCAATTACTGAGAAATTATACAGACCAACGTTATCAGGAAATTATTGACAGCGGCAAAAAAATATTTTTAACCACCGTTTGCATGCAATCGGGCGAAATGGTTGTATTTACTAACCATACTAATCCCGGTGTTGCAAGGCACTACACAGTAAAAACGCTCATTAATGCCGATCAATTCCGCAAGGCCATCATGGCCTCTGCTTCTCAACCGGTATTTATGCAGCCGGTAAAAATTAATCTTCATGTGCCCGGCGAGCCTGATCCGTATTTTCAATTTGTTGATGGTGGTGTAAGGGAATATGCCGGCATACAAATGGCTATTGATAATGGCGCTACAGAAATATTTACTATTCTTTTATCTCCTGAAAACGATGAGGCAGAAATGAAAGAATATAAAAACCTGTTTTCAATTTTGGAAAGAACCATCAGTATTTTTACGGATGATGTGGGTAAAAATGATTTGATAATTCCCAAATTTTTTAACGAAGGACTTGAATATATTGATGCAGTAAAAAAGAAAATGATCAGTAAAGGTATCGGTGAAAATGAAGTGGAAGAATATTTCAGCATCAGCGGTCTGGAAAGCCCTTATGCAAATAAAAAGCCTATAAAACTTTTCCAGTTCAGGCCAAAAGCCCCACTGGGTGGAGGCGCAGGTGGCCTGAGTTTTGACCCCGCTGAAATGAAGGAAATGATTGCTAAAGGAGAAACATCAGCCAATGAATTTATTGCAATGTTGCAGCCAACTGTTATTACCTGGGCATAAAATGAATTGAATTTTCAAAATACCGTGTTTGCAAAACTTAGGCTAATTGTTTGTAATGAAAGATTGAAAGCCACACAGTTAAACCAAATCTTTTCTGGCCCGTATAATTGTTCTGATGCTGTTAAAAAAAACAGAGCGTTCTTTTTGACCAATAGAACTAATCATGGTGGATTTTTTTTCGAGGCTTTCAAAATTACTAGCTATAGATTGGGTGAATTTTAAATCGGAAGTTGCTGCAAAAAACAATACACTGTGATTTAAAAACACCATTTTACTTCCGTTTAATTCTAGCAGGTAGGTATTATCACCCAGTATCAACTCATTTACAAATAAACGGTATTCAACATTAGTTGGTTTGGGGCTTTTGCCAAAAGCAAAGGTTTTGCCAGCTTCAGCCTGTTGCTCTGCATGATTTATAAGATCTTCCAGTTTCTCATACAGTAAGATGGTTGTTCCCCGGTTTGGGAATAAACCAGCTTCATGATAAAAATTAATTTGACGAATGGTACTATTAACACTTTCTATATTCCAGATTTCTGTCGTAGGAATTGAATGATACAGTTCTACAATTTGATTGCTTTGTTCAAGGTATTTTGTATACCGGACATCATCTATATCGAGTTTTACCCCTCTCATACCCACCGAATTCAAAATAGATTTCATCCAAAAATAAAACTTAAATATTGCCAGTTCCGGTATCTGAAAATGCATAAAAGGGGTAATATCCTTCATAAGGATACTCATTTGCTTTGATTGAAAGCTATTGAACAATTGAAAGTTCTGCTTCAAATTCTGTAACCAGTTTTCGAGACTATCTCCTTCATCATTTTTCAATTGTCCTCTAAATGTAAATGCATCCGACTGGAGATTTAAAAACTGATCTAAAGAGAGTTTATAATGGGAGCATAACTTTTGAATCTCTTCAAAACTAATTGGTTTTTCACCACGGATTCTACGATAAACACTATCATTGCTGATATTTAAAAGCTCTGCTACGTCATCAACAAAAGAGAGATGTGCAGGTGTACACTCTTTAATTTTTTGAAAAAATAATTGTTGAACGTCTACTTTGTCCATAGCCGTATTGGTTGAGTTAAAGGTGCTGGTTAAAGAAATAACAGTTGTAAAATCTTACAAGAAAGATAACCACAAAATACAATTGTTACAAGTTTTTTATATTTGATTTAGTAAGGTTATAAAAAATCCCCCGAAAAATTCCGGGAGATTTTTTATATCTTCAACCATTTTCTATTTATTTTTTTTCAAAATCTGATGCCTTTGGCAAAATATCTGATGGATTAAAAAGCTTACTCCTTTTTCTGCTGTAACCAAAATAAACAACCAGGCCAAGCAGCATCCATGCAAACGCTACTTTTAAAGTTTGAACATCCAACGCTACAATCATCCCAAAGCAAATGATAGCGCCCAATGTAGAAACAAGGGGAGCCAGCGGCGCCCTGAATGGCCTTTCAATTTCAGGAGATTTTACTCTTAAAATCCATACCCCGATACTCACTAATACGAATGCAAACAATGTTCCAAAACTGGTAAGATCGCCTGCTACACTGCCGGGAACGAATGCTGCAAATAAGCCAACAAAAACAAATAATATCATATTGGCCTTGTAAGGAGTTTTGTATTTTGGATGCAATTCGCCAAATGCTTTTGGAATCAATCCATCATTACTCATCGTATAAAATATCCGGCTTTGCCCCATCAGCATTACCAGTATTACAGACGAAAAGCCAGCCAGAATAGCTACTGTCACACTCGTTGCAAGCCAGCCATACCCTTTCATATAAGTTTGAATAGCGTAAACAACTGAAGCCTCTTTTCCGGCTGTTTTAAATTCGGTATAATTGGCCACACCTGTTAATACATGTCCAAAAAGAATATAGAGAATGGTGCAAACTACCAACGAACCTAAGATGCCGATGGGCATATCTCTTTTAGGATTTTTTGCTTCTTGTGCAACAGTACTTACCGCATCAAAACCAATAAAGGCAAAAAACACAATGGCAGCACCTCCTACTACACCACCCCAGCCCCATTTAAAGAATCCCTCGTGGCCAATGGTGCCTTCCGGTATTAAATAAGGTGTGTGATTTTCGGGCTTAATAAACTGCCAGCCAAATCCGATAAACAATAAAACAATGGTAACTTTTACAAACACAATTATCATATTTACAAAGGCAGATTCCTGAGATCCCTTTATCAACAACAATGTTATAAGCAAAAGAATTATTAATGCAGGTGCATTCATAATGCCTTTTGTAATTACCACCGAACTGGCAAGCCCTGCAGGCAATGCTTTAAACTGATCATCACTCAAAATTAAAATCCCGTTTTTTACAGATTTGATGGTTTCCGGAATGGCAGCATTTATCTGGCTAATGGCATCGCCTGTTACTTTATGCAATGCCTCAAACGGGGAGTGGCACCATTCATATGGTATACCTCCGCCCAATAAATTATTTAAGTATTCACTCCAGGCAATTGATACCGTTGCGGCGCCCAATGCGTATTCCATTATTAAAGCCCAACCAATAATCCAGGCTACCAATTCGCCCATGGTTACGTAAGAGTAAGCATAGGCACTACCTGCAATGGGTATCATTGAAGCAAACTCTGCATAGCATAAACCTGCAAATGCACAACCAATTGCAGCTACAACAAACGAAAGTGTTACGCCAGGCCCTGCAGCCTCGGCAGATGCAGCGGCAGTACGTACAAATAAACCTGCGCCTATAATTGCTCCCACGCCCAATGCAATGAGATTGCCTGCGCCTAATGTCCTCTTTAAACCCTTACCGTCATCTGCGGCTTGTGCTAAAACTTGATGAAGAGGCTTTTTTACAAATAAACTCATACAGCTAATTGGTTTTTATTAATAAAGAATTGGAAAAATAAGCAATAAATTTTAATAACCCAACCAACGTATTTTTTTTACAGCTACATTTCATTTTTAGTATGCAATATATAACAGGTATAACAACCTTTTTGAAAACAGTATGGAGAATTAACGACCGAAAAAACAAGAAATAACTCAGGATAAAAGAATAGAAATTCGCCCCTTTTTAACGCACTTCAGTTTATAACAGCTATTAAATATTATATTGCAAAATTAAAAGTAGCTGAAACATATTTTCGACTGAATCGAGGAATTGTCAGAAAAATTCAACCGTAAAAAATGAGTGAACACAAGCCTGCAAAAAAAAATCGCTTAACTCTTTATATTGGAATAGCATTGTTGCTTGGCATAGTGACGGGCTTTTTGCTCAATAAATATTATGTAGGAGAAGATAATAACAAAATAGCCAATGCAGAAATGCAGCTGAAGCATCTCTCCTTGCTAATGAAACCATACAGCACAGCAAAAGATAGCAGCCTTTTTGCGGTTCTGCAACAGCAAAAAATTAATATCAGCAGTCAAAAAAAGAAGGCAGAACAATCTTTGTTAAATACGGAAGATGAAACAACAGTTTTAGCAACCATTAAAAAGTTGACCGATTCATTAAAAGGGATTAATACATTATTAACGGCTCAAACGGATACTACTTCTAGTGCTTACAAAGAGTTACAAAAAGAAAATGATTTTATTGCTTTACAAAAAAATGACGTATTAAAAAACAGGGATAAAAAACTGGATTGGTTTACAATACTGGCTGATATTTTTTTACGGCTGATAAAAATGATTGTTGCACCACTTGTATTTACAACGTTGGTAGTGGGGGTTGCTAAATTAGGCGACATTAATTCGGTAGGCCGTATTGGAGGTAAAACCTTGTTGTGGTTTATTAGCGCCTCTTTATTGAGCTTATTGCTTGGTATGCTATTGGTGAATTTATTTGAACCCGGCACTGCTATGAATCTCACTTTACCCGATGCCAACGTTAACACCGGCATAGATAAAGCTGCCCTCACCATTAAGGATTTCTTTTACCATGTGTTTCCTGCAAGTGTGATTGATGCAATGGCTAAAAATGAAATTTTACAAATAGTTGTTTTTGCATTATTCTTTGGGGTGGCCGCTGCTGCATTGGGCGAAATTGCACATCCTGTGGTTAAGGCCCTGGATGCTATTGCTCATATCATATTAAAGGTAACCGGCTATGTGATG
>JANPNY010000340.1:0-1514 GCA_031427745.1 Chitinophagaceae bacterium
GTATCGGCAAGACGACCAGCATTATTAATGGTGGCAAGTGAAGTTAAAATTTCTGGTGGAAATTTTTTTATTGAGTTTAACGTATTGATCAAACTGCGTGAAAACCGTGCGCATTAAAGCTTCTGTTTCGCTATCGTCTTCTTCTAGTTCCGCTATTTTTTCGGCTTTAGCTAAAAAGCATTCTTCGGTTTCTACCTGGATGAGTTTTCCCGACCTGATCGTATTGATCGTGGTGGTCTCGGTGCTCGGCCCGGGCATGCCGCAGATCATCGGCACGCTGGGATGTAAGGTCAATTAAAGAACCACTTGTAATAATAGGACATGTTGTTACCAAAATTTTTTCGGGCTGTTTTAGAATTGTATGGCATGACGCCTGATCCGAAATATCAAAAGCGTTATAACCATCATGGGCTTCAAAATTAAAAGCTTCATCAAATTCTGCAAATTGCTCGCAGTTTGATGCCATATTATTACCTCCTCCTAAAGTATTGCTCATATTTATTTTACTATTTGTGCCACCATATAAAGCCAACATATTATTTTGTAAATCATTACATTTTAGTTTTGCTTCGGTGTTGCCTAAAAGTATTGGATTACCAATATTATTAATAGTATTATGATTTATTTCAACAACTGAATTTGTGCCACCCAATATCATAATGCCATAATTTTGAGCGCTCTGAATTGGCGACTGATATGTTCGATCAATTGTGCCTAAAGGCCCTGTAGCGGTAATAGTATTATCTTTAATCAAACTATTAAATATATTGTCATAATTTATAATTGCTTCAAAGTTATCCAAGAAACTATTATCAATGATATTAAATCCTGCACCAACTGTAACAATGCCTTCAGTGCAATGTATAAAGTCATTTTTAGTTACATTGCTTAACTTTTTACCACCATAAAACAAGACGCCGCTTAGCCCATTCCTTAGATCTTTAAACTCACTATACTTTACCTGAAAAGTTTGTTGCCCGAACATTAATAAACCCCTGGTATTGTTATAGCCTGTATTACCTTTAAAGGTACTATAACTTATAAAAGTTGTTCTGTCAGTTTCTAAACGCGCCTCAGCCACATTAAATTCCACCAAACATTTTTTTCATTATAAACGTCGTTAAGTTTTTTGGGATAGCGACATTTATTTGGCTTATATCAATTATTTTATCTGTTTTGCTTTGCCCCTCTAACTTAATTATTGCGTTTACACCACAAGTAATATGCGCATTATTGGTTGCCCAATTATCCCACCAAACACCGGCGCCGCGGTTAAATTTTATATAACCACTGTTACTGCCCGGGTAAGTAAATCCAAAAGTGGCATTATTACCAATATGTAATCTGCCATTTAATTCAAGTACTGCGTTATCACCATTTAATTGAATTCCTGCGCCCTGGTTGTAAGTTAGCACAGCGTTATCGCTTGTGTTGCCACCGGCTGCTATTTGTGTTTTAATAATTACCAGTGAATTATCATTTACTACCAACTTACTTGTACTCATTAAATCAAG
>JANPNY010000341.1:0-4676 GCA_031427745.1 Chitinophagaceae bacterium
AATTATTTCATAAGCCATAAATCGTTTGCCATTTCCAACGATGGTATTGATGCTTTGTTTGGTATCTATAAAGCTAATCAAGGCATGCACATGATTGGGCATTATAACATAACCATTAATAAAATGCCCTTTATTTTTTAAATGATCAAACCAGTTATATAGAATGTCGTAGCCTCGAACTATGTCAATGAGTGAAAGCCATTGATGGCATGTGAAAGTTATAAAAAACATTCCGCTGTTATAAGGGATAGTCCTTTTTACTGGCATAATATAAAGGTACAAAAACGGAGAACTTATCGTGCAACGCAACGTCCTCGGCTTTGCTCAATGGCTCCTTGAGAGACGTTGCTGGGAAAAAGGTTCCATTTAAGATTGTCAACTTTTAATATTGTTTGTGAGTTTGCGGCTAACATTAGAAACTTTGTGATTGGGAATTGACCAACTATCAAGGCGCACGCCCCAAAATGCCTTTTGCTAGCGGATGTTTTCCTTCTTCTTTTCTTCAGCATCAATTAAAGGTTTAAACCAAAGCCTCATTTCATCCAAAGTTTTAAAGTCTTTTGGGACAGGATTACTTTCGGCGAAAGCTTCATCTTCGGTCATAGCGAAACTATGATGAAAAAAGCTTTCACTAGTTCTTCTTGGGTTAAATGCAAGGATTGATTTGAAATAATCATCCTTAATGCTGTAATAATCGGATGGAATAAATTTTGACCAATGTTTTTCGACACGTTCGGGCGGTAAGATGTCAATTATTTCAATATCTTCAACATCTCTCTTTTTATTTAAGAACCATGATTCACTTAGTATTTTAACTGCCTCAAAATCTGATCTTGGAGCAGCATACCCGAATATGGTAATTCGCTTTACATTTTTATCATTGAGAAAATCCTTGAGCATTTCCCATTGTGTAATAAGATACGAATCCTGATAATTTTTTTTTGATACTGGAAATAGTAGTTTAGTTGGAGAAAGAATTCCATCAGAGTCAGTGGCTTTTAGTCCAACAGCGCCAAAAATATTTGCTTTTTCATTATATCCAATTGCAACATTTCCATGCAAAAATGCCAAATACGGCAAGTCTGCATATTTACGATGGCGACTCCATGCTTGGAAGAGAAATGGATCCCAATTGAAGGTTGCAATAATATCTTTGGGTCGTAATGATAAAACAAGATAGTCATATATTGTTGGTACATCTGGCAATTCTAACAATTGAAAATACTTCTGAACTCTATCTTCAATTTCCTTTACTTCATTAGCAAATTCCTCGTGCTCTACAATCGAACTATATAATGTTTCGAAGTTCTTTTTTTGAAAGTTTTTGGGCAGTCTTTTTACTATATCAGATAGTCCAATTACTTCAATAAGATTCTTCATTGCTGGAAGCACTTTTCCGGATTTTTCAGGAGTTCTCTTTGCTGATGCAATACTTGCGCCGGCTCCAAGAATAACAATGTGTCCACCACCAGCATAAACCGTGTTTATAACTTCTTCTCTTGAAAGACCTAATTTACTTTGTACCATAAAGTGTGTGTCGAATTGCCGCTAACGTCTATATCTCCCAAACAAATTATTGAAACTTGCAGCAATGCATCTAAAGTAATCTTTATTCTCAAAAAATTATGATCTCTAATTTATGATTTCAAAAAGTAACCGATGCACCCACTATTGAAAAACACCTCATGCGTAACGAACCAACTCAATATCTCCTTGTAACTAATCTTACTCCCTAAAAAAATATGCCAGCAATTTCTGAGATAGCATAATTAAAGCCCCACAAAGCTCCATTGCTGAAAAGCAGGCGGATAGCAGCGCAAAGCCCACAGCTGAGGGTGGCCCGCTTTGGTTTTTGAAATTATGGGAGTGCCGGCCGGGCCGCAGGGCGGGCTTTGTGGCGAGGACTTGCAGCGGATAGCCGCAACTGCTGTTGAATAAAGTTGTATGCTGATTGCCCCAAAATTTTATTTAAAAATTACATATACCAGCCAGCTCATTACGTAGGCCAGTGCCGTCATGTACACTAATTGAATGATGGGCCATTTCCAGCTTCGGGTTTCTCTTTTTACTACGGCGAGTGTGCTCATGCACTGCATGGCTAATACATAAAATACCATGAGGCTTAGGCCGGTGGCAAGGTTGTAAACTTTGGTGCCGTCGGGCTTTACGGCGGCGGCCATTTTTTGGCGGAGGGTACTGCTGTTATCATCACTGTCGTCGCCTACACTGTAGAGCGTGGCCATGGTGCCTACAAAAACTTCCCTGGCGGCAAATGAAGTAATGAGGGCAATACCAATTTTCCAATCGTAGCCAAGTGGCGCTATGGCTGGCTCAATAAATTTACCGAGGCGGCCTGCAAAGGAATTTTCTAGCAAGGCAGTCCGGCGCTGCTTATTCAATTCGGTACTTTGGGCAGGGTTGGCACTTATTTGTGCATTGAATTGCGTGTTGACATTTTCCATTTTATTGACCGGTCCAAAATGGCTGAGCGCCCACAGCAGCAGGCTGATGACCATAATTATTTTACCGGCATCCACTACAAATATTCTTGCTTTTTGTATCATGGTGGTAACGGCGTTGCCCCAGCGTGGACTGCGGTACACGGGTAGCTCTAAAATAAAAAAACTTCGTTCGTTGATTTTAATAAACCAGCGCATTACATACGAAACAACCAACGCTGCTACGGTACCCATCATATACAAAGCCATCATAACCAAACCCTGTAAACTTAAAAAGCCCAGGTACAATTTGGAGGGAATTACCAGGCCAATCAATATGGTATAAACGGGTAATCTTGCACTGCAACTCATTAATGGGGTAACCATAATGGTGAGCAGTCTTTCTTTGCGGTTCTCTATATTGCGGGCACTCATAATGGCTGGTACGGCGCAAGCTAACCCACTGATCATGGGCATTACACTTTTTCCGTTGAGCCCAACCTTGCGCATGAGTTTGTCTGTAAGAAAACTTATCCTGGCCATGTAGCCGGTATCTTCCAAAATGGTGATGAGGCCAAACAGAATCATTATCTGCGGCACAAAAACAAGTATGCCACTCAGCCCCGCCACCACACCGTTTATAAACAGATCGCTCCACCAGGCAACGGGCATCCAATCGGCGAGGTATCCACTGAACTTACCAAAGCTCCATTCTATAAAATCCATGGGGTATTGTGCTATCAGAAATACACTTTGAAACAACAGGAACAAAACGGTTAATAAAATAAGGTAACCCCAGCGGCGATCTAATAAAATATTGTCGAGCTTTTCGGTAAAGAGTGCTTTTTTTAGTGGATCGGCTTCTACCACCGTTAACTGCATTATTTGCTTAATGCGGCCGTAGCGCTGCATTATTTCTTCGGCCTGCGTTTTGGTGGGGTTAAACTGGTTAGCTTTTTCTATTGATTCTATTTTATATTGGGTTGCCTCATCAAAAGAAAAATGCTCGTGATTGATGAGATAGTGCAGCGCTGTGTAATCGCTGATTGCCGGAAACATTTTTTCTACTTCGCTGATGGCATTTTCTGCCAAAACTTTATTGTTGATTACCGGTCGTGGTTTATTAAATGTTGCAGAGGCCCTTTGTTCAATTAATTTTTTAAGATTGCCAACACCTTTATTTTTTTCGGGTGTTAATGGCAATAACCGGAACGCCTAATTCCCGCTCTAAACCTGTAATATCAATTTGCGTTCCTTTGTTACCTGCAAGGTCCATCATGGTAAGTACCATAATTACCGGAATTTTAAGATCGATGATTTGAGAACAGAACAACAGGTTTCTTCGCAGGTTGCTGGCATCGGCCACCAGCAAAACCATATCCGTATGTATGGATTTATCCTGCTGCAACAGTACTTTATAACTCACCCATTCATCTGTTCGTTTTGGGTAAAGACTGTAAGTGCCGGGTAAATCAATGATTGTGCTGGTGAGGCCTTCAGCTATTTGGCAATGGCCGGTTTTTTTATCGACCGTAACACCGGGAAAGTTACCCACCTGCTGCTGTAAGCCGGTCATTATATTGAACAGGGAACTTTTACCACTATTAGGGTTGCCTACCAATGCTATATTAATGTTCTTTGCCAAATTTGGGTTTCAGTGGTAACTGTAAATATTGAGATGTGGCGCAAATTTACCGGCATAGGTTGGTTAACAGTTACGAATTAAGAAAGAAGGTTACCCGTATCGGGAACTTATTGATTGGAGGACCTCACCCCTAACCCCTTTCCGAAGGCAGAGGGGGACTTGACCCTGCTAATGCCTGGCTCTTTTATTTTTAGAATCAACATGCATCTTATCATTTTTTTTTAGCTAAACATCAGTGGCTGTTATCGTGTACTCAAAAAGCGAAGCGCTAAAACTCTTAATGCCATGTGATTTACTCTATGGCAGCATTTTTTCCAGAAATAAGCAATTAAACTTATTTAAACTAACGGCAGATGCAACTGACTGAATTACCTTTGACCATCAAAATACCCTTTTATATGATGAAATATTTTTGCTGGCTGCTGATTTTTTGTTTCCAGGTAAGTAATGCCCAAAAATTAAAAAAAGCAGACAAAATAATTATTGCCAACTTACAAATACATATTAGCTACCTGGCAGATGATAAACTGGAGGGGGAGAAGAACAGGATCGCCGGGAGAAAAACTGGCATCGGATTATATCAGCAATGTTTT
>JANPNY010000342.1:0-1792 GCA_031427745.1 Chitinophagaceae bacterium
TGTACATTCTGTTGTGTGTAGGTTACTGTTTTTAAATTGCGGGCAGAAGGAATTTCGTCTTCTTCCTCAACCGTTTTTTGGGGGTGAAAAATA
The DNA here is from genome assembly GCA_031427745.1 of Chitinophagaceae bacterium. GTDB lineage: Bacteria > Bacteroidota > Bacteroidia > Chitinophagales > Chitinophagaceae > Ferruginibacter. The sequence continues at coordinate 94 of JANPNY010000342.1, forward strand.
TCTTTCTTTACGGCCTTCTTAGGTGCTGATTTAATGGCTACTGTTTTACCGATGATGGGAGTTATTTTTTCATCTACCCAATTGCCGGTAGCGGCAACTACATAATTTGCAGGTAGAGTAATTTGCACAGTGTAATTGCCGAACTCACTGTAAAACTCTCCCTGGTTAAGGTAAGGCATGGGATGCCAGCCTTTGCTATCATACACAGCCGGCTTGGGGTACCACTGGGTTACCTGGTAAGACTGCCCGTTATGTCCACCCCTCGAAAAATTGAACGGCAACTTTTCGTGAAAGGGTGTTTGTATAATAAAGTTAGCGCCGGGAGCAAGCGGTGCTGATAAAATAATCTTAATAATATCCTGGTGTTGCGGATGATTTTCCATCTGCACCACGGAGCCGTTTACAGTGAAATTTAACCGGTTGATATAACCACGTTGATCGTTGTTGCTAAAATAAAAATCAGTGCTGCCGTTTTGTAAAGTTTGATCGCTGAGTGCAGTAAGATCATTCTTATAAGCATTAGGCCAAAGATGCATCCAGATGAAATGGAGCGTATCGGGAGAATTATTGAAGTAGTTCATAGATACAGCGCCGTCAAGGGTATTATCTGAATCATTTAACGAAACATTGATGGTATAATTAACCTGCTGCTGCCAATATTTTTGCTGGCCCATTGCAATAATGCAATAAGTACTAAAAAAAACTAAGCATAATAAATTCCGCATCATCGGTGTTTTAATCAAATATAACCAATCTACAATTATACTTTTCTGCAATTTAAACTGCATTTGAATTCCTGCTGTTTCCCATCTGCATCTCACCCAAAAATCAGTACAATTAAATTAACAGCAACATGTAAAATTAAATGGTATTGGGCTACAGTCAAACGTTAGTATTAAAGATCTGTAAGCCTAATTACTGCTACTTGCCCTTCCCTTTAAAAATGGTTGACAGTGTGTGTAACATAATGCGAATGTCAAGCAAAAGCGACGTGTTTTCTATATACATTAAATCATAAGGCATGCGAAGAACCATTTCTGCTATGGAGGATGCATACCCAAATTTAACCATGCCCCAGCTGGTAAGTCCGGGTTTAACTTTAAAAACATAATTGTATTCCGGGTGTAGCAAAACAATCTGATCTACATAAAACTTTCTTTCGGGCCTTGGCCCTACAAGGCTCATTTCGCCCATAATAATATTCCATAGTTGTGGCAATTCATCTAGCCGCCATTTACGCATGGTTTTACCCCAGTTGGTAATCCGCTGGTCATCATCGGAACTAAGTAACGGACCATTAGGTTCTGCGTTAAAAACCATGCTCCTGAATTTATAAATAATAAATGGTTTGCCTTTGTACCCTACCCTTTCCTGTAAAAAAAATACGGGACCCCTGGAAGATAATTTTGTTCGGATTGCTGCGTATACAAACAGCGGAAACAACAATATGATGCCGGCTACAGCAATTACCAGGTCGATGAATCGCTTCATATTTTTTTGCCAGGAGGGCAGTAATCCGCTGTGGACATCAATTAACGGTACACCCATTAAATTGCTTGTTTGAACAGCGCCGCTAATAATGTCTACATAATCGGGCGTGATTTTTATATTTACATCTTTGTCGCTTAGCAGTTGCAAAATATTTGTAAGTAATCCCCTGTCGTTTTTTTTAATGGTGTTAAAAAACTCATGTAATTTT
>JANPNY010000343.1:0-3630 GCA_031427745.1 Chitinophagaceae bacterium
AAGGCATTTAGTTTTGGGTGATATAGTATTGAATTGTATTTTTGCTGCCCCTCAAACAGGGCAGGTTAAAAAGGAGAGGTGCCTGAGTGGCCGAAAGGAACGGTTTGCTAAATCGTCGTACGGGTTAAACTGTACCGTGGGTTCGACTCCCACCCTCTCCGCTCAAAGTTCTTATCTGAAAGATGTTGGTGTTTATAAATTTGCTGAAAAGCAATTCGTTTCATCCCTTCTTCAAAATGTTTTAATAAAAACCGGGTTCCTTTTTTGGAACAAAGTTCGGGATGTAGCGTAGCCCGGTATCGCGCCTGGTTTGGGACCAGGAGGTCGCAGGTTCGAATCCTGCCATCCCGACTTCACAGGACAAGCTGGAATTATTTCCACTTGTCCTGTTTTTATTTTCGATAGAACCCACGTCCATACTGTATATTAGCCTTGCCACTTCATTGATGCGATTAGTTCGAACTGAAAATCCGTCAAAAGTCATTTTTTCGGGGTACATCGAACTAATGACCTCACGTTTTTTTTCTATATCCCCTGTTTCGTAAATACAATCAAGTTTTAAAAGGTTATTTATTCCTTTATCAAGCAAGTCATTAATATCAATTTTGTCGTGATTACAACTAGATAATTTGGCTTCTAATTTTTCAAGCTTAGTACTATACTCAGTTTTCATTTCCCTAAAATCACCAGGCTCAATTTGTTTGGACGAAAGTAAGCCCCTGATATAAGATATTTTTTCTTCCGATTCCTTTCCAATTAGCCCCGGAGGCTTCCCCTTAGGTGTTTCTGAAGAAAATATATTAACGGTGAACAGTACCCCACGAAATAGGTTGTTAGCGGATATTTTATTAAAAACTGGAATAGTTGAACGTTCCGGTCAGGGCGTTGATAAGCTATTTAAAAATACAATTCAGGAAGCCAAAGGAACTCCTGATTATATAAATTCGGATAACTTCCAGGTGCATTTGCATATCCCAACGGTCGTACTGGATAAAGCTTTTGTTTTATTTATCGAGCACATTCAGAAAAATCTTGGCATTGACCTGTCTCTTATTGAGATCTTGACATTAGAAAAAATTCGCCAGAAAAACGATAAAGCAGTGCTTGATCAAAATGCTTTAAAAACTTTACAGGAAAAAAATTTAATAGAACCAGTTGGCCGTACAAATGCAAAAGGGGTTATGCTTTCTAAAATTTATTTTGCATTCACTAATCAGCCTGCAGCATATACAAAACAAAAAGATCCTGATATCAGTAGTATATGGTTGCAGGTCTTTAACCATATGTCAAAGTTCAATAAAGCCAAGATTTTGGATTTTGAATCTTTGTTTACTGGTATTCTTACGAGGGAACAAGTCAAATATTACGTGTATCTTTTTGTTGATGCTGGCATTCTCACTCGGCAAGGTGTTAGGCGAGGAACTTATTATGAGCTTTCTCCCGGATTGCTCAGCAATGCAAACCCATTGCAATTTGGCTTAGATAAAATAAAGGCCATACCATAAATTAAAAGTTCCACATAAATCCAACATAATTACGAAGCCGCACTTCTTTATAAATTTTTAAGGCACTGAAAGTCAATGTTTTCAAAAATTTTAATCTCCCCACAAATGCCACATAAATGCTCTTAAACACCCCATAATAATACATTTTAGGTGGGTAACAAGGGGGTAATATACTGTTTTTTTCTTAAGTAATTGATATTGCATCATTTAAGCAAAATTGTCAAAATTGCTGAATTTTGTAAAAATTGGCTGTAACCTGCATATTCGGAGCAAAGTGAGCCACCATTCCGATCAAAGTGAGCCACCCTCAATCTTTTTCCAATAGGCTCGATATGTGGATAAATAATATTGGATTCCGGGCAAACTGAGCCACCTTAAAAAATTGGCAAAATGACATTCCGGCGTAATTGAGCCACCTGATAAGGGCGTACAAATTCATTTACTAATTAAGAGATTCCTTTAGTGTTCATTAAAACAATGAAGGAATGTCTAATAATCTGGTAACGATGCAGAATGTACGCAGTAAACTTCAACTAATAATCCGGGGCTTTTCGGGGAGAAAAATTTCCCGTGACCTGGTGTTATCCCGTAATACCGTTAAGCTTTATACAGTCCGTTTTAATACCTGTGCTTTCAGCCTTGAACAGTTGCAGCAAATGGATGATGCAGGCCTTCATGCTATAGCCTACGCAGACGCTAAGCAAATGCAGGCTGACTCCCGTACTGGAGACTTTAAATCCCGGATAAATTATTTTATGGCCGAACTTAAACGCACCGGTGTTACCAAGCAATTGCTGTGGGAAGAGTATAAACTTGATAATGTTGACGGGTATGAATACTCGCAGTTTTGTGAGCTTTTTGCGCAGCATAAAAAAGTGAATGAAGCTACCATGCATTTTGAGCATAAGCCCGGCGATGTGATGATGGTGGATTTTGCCGGCGATAATTTAAGCTACGTAAATAAAGAAAACGGGGAACTGCATCATAAACTGGTCACACAACTGAGAAAAAACAGTCTCAATCCTTTTCCTTACTTTTTTTAAAATCCACATCGTTGGCTTTTGTTCTTTCTGATTGCTTCTCAATGGTACTTCCAATTCGATACCGGCTGTTTCAAACAAGTTGATTTGTTGCTGCCTGCTAATGTATCCTTTGTCGCCAATAATCATGCAATTGCCAAACAATTCTTTTACATCTTTCAGGTAGTGTACATCATGTACGCTTACCGGGGTTAAATCCAATGATTGTATTACTCCTGCTAGGGAACAAACGCTGTGTAACTTATAGCCATAAAAATATTTTTTCTGTGATGCATAGTAGCCTTTGTCGGGTGAATGCTGTGCCGATTCTTTTCCCATTTTATTTCTTTGTTCTCTTGATATTTTGAAAATTTCCAACGGCATTGAATCAATTGCGAAAATATCTGCTTGTTTGTTAATCCGCTCTGCCATTGACTTACGGACAACTTCTGTCTTTTCAAACAGTAGTTGTCTACGGTTGTTGTATTGTCTCCTGCTAATCAGATTTTTAAAATCATTTAAGTACTCTTTATTCAATTTTGAAAACAAATTATTTTCGCTATCGATGCTCAGGCATTCGGCTGTAAGTAAGGCTTAATGCTATCACTTCTATGTCAGAGAACTTTGGCCTGGTACCACGTCTTAAGTAGTTGCCTTTTTCGGTTATTTCATCACCAATAATATCTTTTATAACCTCAAGAATTTTGGTGAAATTTGTCCGGATGTTGTGCATGTTATTTTAGAAAGTTTAGTCACTAACTAAGACAACTGCACCGCATCTTTTGTCCCAGTTTTTAAAAAATAGCTCCGCCAACGGGTTGAACTAATTTTTTTATATAAGAATAGGACAAATTTATTGCACCTGCAATCGCTTATGCGGCATTTTGAATGGCTGTTTAATTATATATAATTTACCGAAGAACATTTTTTATGTGCTTTTCAATAAAGGACTTTGGATTCACCAGCACAGATAGGTATATCTGCGTAGTATCATTTAAAATTCATTATTCACTATCCAGTATCTTTGAAATCATAATTATTACGGAATGAACTTAAGAGTGTTTTTTATCCTTCTATTAATCTTTGTCTATGCCGTTGAACCAGGT
>JANPNY010000344.1:0-11578 GCA_031427745.1 Chitinophagaceae bacterium
CGTAACCGCATTAATTGGATGTGGAATGATATTGAATGGAACTGGTTTACCAAAGGCGGGGAAGAAGTGCTGTACTGGCACTGGAGTCCCAACAATGGCTGGGCCATGAACTTCCCCGTACGGGGGTTTAATGAGTGTTTGATTATGTATGTGCTGGCTGCAAGTGGCGAAAAATATCCGGTAACCAATGCAGTCTATCATCGTGGCTGGGCACAAAGTAATTTCTTTAAAAATGGTAAAAAGTTTTATGGTTACACCCTGCCGCTGGGGTTTGATTATGGAGGCCCGCTTTTCTATTCGCAGTATTCTTTTATGGGGTTAAATCCCAACGGATTAAAAGACAAATATGCAGATTACTGGGAGCAAAATAAAAACCATACACTCATTAACCGGGCCTATTGTATGGACAATCCCAAAGCATTTAAAGGCTATGGAGAAAACTGCTGGGGACTTACGGCAAGTGACACCTACAATGGGTATAACGCCTACTCGCCTACCAATGACGAGGGAACCATATCGCCAACTGCTGCCCTTAGTGCATTCCCCTATACACCGGAATACAGCAAGCAGGCACTCAAACATTTTTATTACGACTTGGGCGATAAGATATGGAGTGAATATGGTTTTGTGGATGCCTTTAATGAATCAAAAAACTGGTATTCAAAAAGTCATTTAGCAATAGATCAGGGACCGATAATAGTGATGATAGAAAACTACCGTAGTGGGTTGTTGTGGAAACTATTTATGAGTTGCCCGGAGATAAAAAGGGGCTTAAAAAAATTGGATTTTGTAAATTTTTAACCGCAGAGAGCCAGAGATAATGGAGTTAACGCAGAGGAAAAAAACATCTCTGCGAAACCTCTGCAAACTCATGTTCTCCGCGGTGAAAAGAAACTGCAGAGAGTTATTGTTAACCTCAGCGAAACCTCTGCTAACTCATGTTCTCCGCGGTGAAAAACGAGTAGATAAAAAAGCCGCAGACTGATATGCGGTACAAGGGAGTGACACAACGATGCTGATAAAACATTCAACAGCCGGTTTAATAAAATTAAACACCCACCAATGAAAAAGAAATTATTTACAGTAGTCTTATTTCTAGTTGCAATAAATATATTGTCAGCCCAAAATAAGTTGCTTGTAAAAGGAAAATACAGCGATGGTCCCGATAGCATTGCACCGGTTGGCATCATTAAAAATCTTACCGATGATCAGTTGCTGGAAGTTGTACAAAAACAAACCTTTCGTTTCTTCTGGCATGGGGCACATCCTTACAGCGGACTGGCCCTGGAAAGAAGTAACACAGTAAAAGCGGAACACTATTGGGATTATATCAACGAAGCATGGAATGAACCCAACTTTAGTCTTACCCAATTTGGCCCGGATGCTGGTGCAATCGGCGGCACTGGCTTTGGCATTATGAGTACGGTGGTGGCCGTAGAAAGAGGTTGGATTGGAAAAGATACCGCTGTCCGCAGGTTAATAAAAATTGCAGATTTCCTGATTAACGCAGATTGTTATCATGGCATCTATCCACACTTTATGAATGGAAGAACGGGTAAGACCATTAAGTTTGATCGGCTGGATGATGGAGCAGATATTGTGGAAACATCTTACCTGTTGATGGGCCTGTTGTGCGCCAGGGAATATTTTAAGGGAGATAGCCCAAGAGAAGTTTATTTAAGAAAACGCATCAATCAAATGTGGGGTGCCGCCAACTGGAACTGGCATACCAACGGACAAAATAAATTGTTCTGGCATTGGAGTCCTAATAATGGGTTCGACATGAACTTCCCGGTGTGGGGCTACAACGAATGCCTCATCACTTATATCATGTCCGCTTCGTCTCAATACCATTCCATCTCCACAGATGTTTATAACGGCACCTGGACAGGGAGCCCCGGCTTTAAAAACGGTAAAGAATATTACGGCTACAAGCTTCCGTTAGGTAACTATGATAAAGATAAAGGCGGCCCATTGTTTTTTGAGCAATACACTTTTCAGGGTATTAATCCCAATGGTTTAACAGACTCACTCGGCAACAATTATTTCCTACAAGGGAAAAATCACACGCTCATCAATAGAGCGTATTGCATGGAAAATCCTAATAAATTTAAAGGCTATAGCTCCACATGCTGGGGCTTAACTGCAGGCGATAGTTACAAGGGCTATGTAGCACACAGTCCGGAAAATGACCGTGGCGTTATTCAACCTACTGCAGCCATTTCTTCTATGCCGTATACTCCAAAAGAAAGCATGGAAGCATTGAGGTATTTCTACTATCAAATGGGAGATAAGATCTGGAGCAAGTATGGATTTGTAGATGGGTTTAGCATTCACCACAACTGGTATGCAAAAAGTCATTTGGCGATAGACCAGGGCCCAATTGTAACCATGATTGAAAATTACCGCACTGGATTGTTGTGGAATTTATTTATGAAGATACCGGATATACAAAATGGGTTAAATAAATTAGGTTTTAAAAGTAATTCCTATACTAAATGATGTGGGGCTATCTACATAATACACTTTATTCATCACCGGTTGCGGCTATTCGCTGCAAGTACGGCACAAAGCCTCGGCTGCAGGTTGCCCTCACCGGGCTTTCCGCTGCTATCCGCCAGCCCGTCAGCATTTTTTCTTTAATCATCTTTTTTTGCCTACTCACAAGCGGCGTCTGTGCTCAGGTAAAAAATATCGGAAAAATAATTTCTTACAAAAAAGCTACCAGCGGTATACAAGGTAAAACTGCCACAGCCATTTTCGTTGTATGTGCTTACTCGGATAATATCATCCGGGTCAGCGTTTCAAAGAATTCATCCTTTAATAATTTTTCATACGCATTGGCTGATAACCCAATGGCAGCATTTAGTGCCGGAGATGCCCTCATTTTTCACAGTAATTTATTGCATCGGTCAGAGGCGAATACATCTGATAAACCAAGATGGAGCTTGATTACTGTTTATAACCGAAGCAGCAATGTTCCATACAACGAACCATCCAAAAGTAGCACCATTCCATTACAGGCCGTTCCGGACGAAGCGCTGCTGCAATGGCAAACAGAAGGCATTAGCGATGGTGCCAATTTTTTAGAAAAAGAAAAAGATGAAGCTTTAAAATAAACAAATGAACAAACTATTTTCTACAGACCCGCTCTGGCAAACCAATGGACTGGTTGCTCTAAGAATTATCACAGGCCTGCTGATGGCCTACCATGGCCTGGAGGTATTTAAGCCGGAAGTAATAAAAGGATATGCTGAGTGGGAGGTAATTAAAAAATTACCGTTTCCTTTGTTGATGGCATACATTGGCAAGGGCCTCGAATTGGTAACCGGTATTTGTTTGGCCATTGGTTTGTTTACACGAATTGCGGCATTGTTTATGTTTATTAATATGATATTCATCTGCTTTAAAATTGGTAACGGAAAATTTTATTACGACGACCAGCATCCTTTCATTTTTGCCTTGCTGGCGCTTGTATTTTTTTTCACTGGCCCCATAAAATTTGGGCTAGATAATTTACGCTTAAAAAAAGAAAAAACCATTACTGATGCCAGATAGCACGCAAGTCCATATCAATACAAAAGGAAAGCCCGAAAACACATTCGATGCCATTGTTATCGGCAGCGGTATCAGTGGCGGCTGGGCTGCTAAAGAACTGTGTGAGAAAGGGATGAAAACATTGGTACTGGAAAGAGGAAGAAATATTGAACACATCAAAGACTATCCCACCGCCAATTTATCCCGGTGGGAGTTGCCACATCGTGGAGCAATAACGCAACAAACTAAAAACGAAAATCCATTCATCAGCAGGGCCGCAGGTTATGGCGAAGACACCCAGCATTTTTTTGTAAAAGATGCCGACCATCCATATGTACAGGAAAAGCCTTTTGAATGGATAAGAGGCTACCAGGTTGGCGGTAAATCACTCACCTGGGGAAGGGCATGTGCCCGTTGGAGCGAATTTGATTTTACCGCACCGCAACGGTATGGATACGGGGAATCTTTTCCATTAGGGTATGATGATATTAAAGCATGGTACAGCCATGTAGAAAACTTTATCGGTGTATGCGGCAACAAAGATGGAATTCCCTCTATGCCCGACGGTGAATTTTTACCAGCCTATGAGTTAAACGCTGTAGAGCTTCACCTGCAAAAAGTGTTGAAAGAAAAATTCAATCGTCATTATGTTTCTGGCAGGTGGGCACATATTACAGAACCCAAACAAATTCATATCGACCAGGGCCGTACGCAATGCCTCAACAGAAATCTTTGTATGAGGGGTTGTCCGCTGGGTGGCTATTTCAGTTCCGTAAGTAGCACATTGCCCTGGGCCAAAAAAACCGGTAACTTAACTGTTCGTCCGCATTCAGTTGTACATTCCATTATTTATGATGAGCAAAAACAAAAAGCCATCGGCGTCAATGTAATTGATGCCAATACAAAACAAGTAACAGCGTTTTTTGCAAGGATCATTTTTGTAAATGCATCCGCTTTAAATACCAATTTAATTTTATTAAACTCTACCTCCAATCGTTTTCCCAATGGGTTGGGTAACGATAGTGGCAAGCTGGGTAAGCACATTTGTTTTCATAATTACCGTGGAAGTATTAACGGCGATATGGATGGTTTTACAGACAAATATTACAAAGTGTCTAAACCGGCAGAATGCATTATTGCCAACTTTAGAAACCTGGAAAAAAGTGATACCGATTTTGTTGGCGGCTATGTAGTATATTCCGGTGCATACAGGGAAAAGCTGAGCGATAAAAATATACAACCTCTGCTGGGCGCCGAATATAAGGAAGCCATCAGCGAACCCGGCACCTGGGCAGTATACATGTATATGCAGGGCGAAACCATTGCAAAAGAATCCAATCATGTAAGATTGAGTACAACTGAAAAAGATCAGTGGGGCATTCCTTTGCTCATCACTTCTGTAGACTACGATGATAATGATGATAAAATGGTTAAAGATTTTTTGGAACAGGGCACAGCAATGATGGAGGCAGCGGGAGTAAAAAATATCAACTCAAATGACAACAAGCAACCACCTGGTTTAGACATTCACGAAATGGGTGGTGTACGCATGGGCAACAATCCAAAAACCTCCCTGCTTAACGAATGGAACCAACTGCATCATTGCAAAAATGTATTTGTAACCGATGGTGCCTGCATGACAAGTACCGGCAGCCAAAGCCCGTCGATTTTATACATGGCATTTACGGCAAGAGCAGTTAATCATGCTATCGAAGAAATGAAAAATGGAAATCTATAAATTATATAAGAAGCCATTATGAAACCAGCATTTGTATTTCAATTGAACATCGTTGCGACGCTCCGTTCATCGGCATTGCTACTATTAAACAGTCTAAAATCCGTATCAGCTTTTTTACTTTTTACTTTTTACTTTTTACTTTCATTCAATCAAATGCAAGCTCAAATCCCCCCTTTGGAGGGCGGAGGGGCTACCTATTGTAATCCCATCAATATTGATTATGGCTATTCTCCCATTCCCAACTTCAGCGAATGGGGTAGGCACCGTGCCACTGCCGATCCGGTGATTGTAAATTACAAAGGCGATTATTATTTATTCAGCACCAACCAATGGGGGTATTGGTGGAGCAGCGATATGCTCAACTGGAAATTTATTTCAAAAAAATTCCTGCGCCCCTGGAACGAAACGCTGAATGGTAACAGGGTATATGATGAATTGTGTGCGCCGGCTGTTGGCATCATTGGCGATACGATGCTTGTATTTGGCTCTACCTATACCAGCAACTTTACTATCTGGATGAGCACCAATCCCAAAGCAAACGATTGGAAACCATTGGTAGATTCATTTGAGCTCGGCGGTTGGGACCCATCCTTTTTTACAGATGATGATGGCAGGCTGTACATGTACAATGGCAGCAGCAATAAGTTTCCCATGTATGGTATTGAATTAAACAGAAAAACTTTTAACCCCATCGGAACAAGAAAGGAAATGTATTTGCTGGAACCCTGGCGTTTTGGCTGGCAACGCTTTGGCGAGCACATGGACAACACATTTTTAGATCCCTTTATTGAGGGTAGTCACATGACCAAATACAAAGGAAAATATTATCTCCAATACGGAGCCCCCGGCACCGAATTTAGTGGCTATGCAGATGGGTTACTGGTGGGCGACCATCCACTCGGACCTTTTGAGGCCACTTCCGATCCGCTGAGCATGAAGCTGGGAGGCTTTGTTCGGGGGGCTGGCCATGGAGCAACTTTTCAGGATAACAATGGTAATTATTGGCATGTATCTACCACTGTTATTTCTGTAAAAAATACGTTTGAACGCCGCCTCGGAATATGGCCTGCCGGCTTTGATAAAGATGGTACTATGTGGTGCAATACCAGCTTTGGAGATTATCCGCATTATTTGCCCCCATCCCCTAAAGGGGGAGCCTCCCCCAAACCCTCCAAAGGAGGGGCTTTAGAGCCTGCGAATTCTGAAAAGCTTTCTGAATTCGCAGGCTCCAAGAACCCCCCTTTGGGGGGCAGGGGGGCTTCCCTCTTGGGGGGCAGGGGGGCTGTTTGGATGTTACTCAACTACAACAAACCCGTGCAGGTTTCCTCTACACTAGGAGGGTACCATCCCAATAATGCTGTTGATGAATTAGCCAAAACCTATTGGAGTGCGGCCTCCGGCGATAAGGGTGAATTTATTCAAACCGATTTGGGTAATGTATCAACATTAAATGCAGTGCAAATAAATTATGCAGATCAGGATGTAAGTTTTCCCAAAGAAATGGACAGCATCTATTTAGGAAAGACCCTTGGGTTATATCATCAATACAAATTGTATTACTCTATAGATGGAAAAAAATGGACGCTGTTGGTAGATAAAAGCAACAATAAAACCGATGTACCACATGATTATATAGAACTTTCTCAACCGGTGCAGACAAGATTTATAAAGTTGGAAAATATCCATATGCCAACAGGTAAGTTTGCCATTAGTGGCCTGCGGGTATTTGGCAATGGCAACGGTGCAAGTCCGGATGCAGTAAAAGATTTTATTGTGTTGCGTACAGAAAAAGACAAACGAAGTGCCTTCATCAAATGGAGGCCGGTAGATAATGCGTTTGCCTACAATATTTACTATGGTACAAGTCCGGATAAATTGTACACCAGCATTATGGTTCATTCCAACAATGAATATTGGATGAAAGCCATGGATTCTCAAAAAATCTATTACTTTACCATAGAAGCCGTAAATGAAAATGGTGTAAGTGAGAGGTTGCCGGTAAAAAAAGTTGAATAATTGATCGTATGCCTAGTGGGTAGTGTCTTGTTGTATGGGATTAAATTTTAAAAATCGGATATTTCGCCCTTTCAGGGGTAGGTTTAAATTGATCGTATTATTTTTAGGGCGGTTCCCATAGTAACGTGTTACGCCCTTTCAGGGCTTGATTTAAATTGATGATATTATTTCATGCGGAGTTGCCGCATGCTAAAATATTTCGCCCTTTCAGGGCTTAGGTATAAATTATTTGTAAACCTATACGAACAAATTATATCAGGTTTTCAATGCTAAAACATAAAAATGGATAAAAGAAATGGCAACATTAAATAAGCCCTGAAAGGGCGACACTTTCCAGCTAGGGGTGCAACTCCGGGATTGAAAACGCAATCAATGCATCAAGCCCTGAAAGGGCGAAACATACTAGCTCGGGGTACAACCCTGGGATTGAAAGGGCGAAACATATTAGCTCGGGGTACAACCCCGGGATTGAAAGGGCGAAACGTATTAGCTCGGGATACCACCCGAAAATAAAAAGGCGAAACATATTAAACAGGGGTAATACCCCGGGAAACAATAAATGTAAAAAGCAATATTATGTCGCAGTCATTAACCCTTATATATACGCACCTCGTATTTAGTACAAAAAACAGGCAGCCATTAATAGATGAGATAATTGAACCAACGCTTCATGCATACCTTGGTTCTGTATGTAAATCGTTGGATTGCCTCCCAATAAAAATCGGAGGTTATAATGATCATGTTCACATTGCCTGTTTATTATCTAAAAAAATTGCTTTGATGGATTTATTGGAAGAGGTTAAAAAACGTTCTTCAAAATGGATTAAAACGCAGGGTGATGCGTATTCGAATTTTTATTGGCAGGGTGGGTACGGGGCATTTTCTGTAAACCCTTCGCAAATAGCCTTAGTAATAAAATATATTTCGACGCAGCATGAACATCATAAAAAAGTCTGTTTCCAGGATGAGTACCGGGCATTTTTAAAAAAGTATAACGTTGGTTTTGATGAGCGGTATGTCTGGGATTAGAAGATTAAATAATTTTTATTGTCTTGTATTTTACAATTGAATATGTCCCCCTTTCAGTTTAGGAATATGAAACGTTAGAACTAAAATATTAAACATGAATACACGGTTAAAAAATTTAATACTCTGCACACTGTGGTTGGGTAGCGTTGTATTCAATAATATTTTAGCACAGGATACAACGCTGCCTTTTTATAAAGAAATTCTGGCTTTTAAAAAGCTGGATAGTATAAGCTTTCCGACAAAGCATTCCATACTTTTTGTGGGCAGTTCTTCTTTCACCAATTGGAAAGATGTTCAGAATTATTTTCCCCGGCAAACCATTATTAACCGGGGTTTTGGCGGGTCCTCTTTTCCGGATGTAATTCGTTATTACGGCGAGGTAATATTTCCTTACAAGGCAAAGCAGCTGGTGATTTATTGTGGTGAAAATGACCTCGCTGCATCAGACACAGTAACTGCTCAATTGGTATTTCAGCGGTTCAAACAATTATTTACCATCATCAGAAAAAACGATCCGTCTGTTTACGTGGCATTTGTTTCAATAAAACCAAGTCCAAGCCGCAGGCAATTATGGCTTAAAGTAGAGAAGGCAAATCAATTCATTAAAAACTATCTTACCACAAAAAAGAAAACTGCTTTTATTGACGTGTATCATCCCATGTTTAACAAAGACGGAACAGTAATGAGTGAAATTTTCCTGACAGATAGTTTGCACATGAATGCCAAAGGATATAAGATATGGCAGAAAATAATTAAACCTTACTTAATTAAATGATCGATATGAAATTAAAAATGATTGCTGCCTTTTGTTGTATGTTGTTTTGTGTCGGCCTTGCTGCACAAAGCAACATACAGTTATCATCCCCGGATGGCAGGATTGTATTTTCATTTTCAATAAATAAAAATAAACCGCAGTATGCTGTTGCATTTAATAAACAAGCGCTGATCAAAAATGCTTCACTCAATTTAGTTTTTGATGATGGCAAGCCCTTTGAAAATTGTGTGATGAAAAATGCTCCTGCTTTTTCAGACGGCATTGAAAGTTATAAATTGGTGGTAGGTAAAACGGCGGCTGTTGATCAGCCCTATAAAAAAGTAGTCATCTATTTACAGGGGGCAAGCTATGATGTAAACCTGGAGGTAAAGACTTTCAATGATGGCCTTGCTTTCCGGTATGTATTTCCATCGCAACAAAACAAACAAAGCTTTAAATTATTAGAAGAGCAAACTCAATTTAACCTGGCAGCAGACCCAGTGGTCAAAGCATTGCTGTTGACCAATTTCACCACATCTCATGAAGGGCTATATACCACATCAGCTTTCAGTAATATTCAGAATGATACATTAATGGATATGCCTGCGCTGTTCCAGTTTCCCAATCATACATTTATGGCAATTACTGAAGCGGCATTGCTGGATTATGCAGGCATGTATTTGATAAAGCGAAACGGTGTGCTGACGAGTCAGCTATCGCCATTGCCTGCCCCTTTAGGAGATGGAAGCATAAAAGTAAGAGCGAAGCTACCGCATCAAAGTCCGTGGAGAGTAATGTTGATCGGAGATCGTATCGGCGCATTAATAGAATCAAATGTTTTGACAAGCCTTAGCCCGGCATGTGCCATCAAAGAAACTGGCTGGATAAAAACAGGGACCACTACATTCCCGTGGTGGAATGGAACGATAGTGCCGGACACTAATTTTGCTCCCGGTAATAATTTCGAGACAAACAAATACTACATTGATTTTTGTGCAGCTAATAATGTGTTGTATCACACAGTGGTAGAATCTGGCGGGCATGAGTGGTACACAAACGATGGCGATGGCTACCAGCCCGGAAATAATTTTGATGTAACAAAGCCGGTTGGATGGTTAGATATGAAACAGGTTTGTGACTATGCAAAATCAAAAGGAGTTGGAGTGAGAGTGTGGGTACACTGGAAGGCGTTGTATCCAAAATTAGATACTGCTTTTGCAGTATTTGAAAAATGGGGATTGAGTGGAATGATGGTTGATTTTATGGATCGGGATGACCAGGAGATGGTAAACATTCAAACAGAGATTTTACAAAAAGCGGCAGCCCATCATTTGCACATACAGTTTCATGGGGCGTATAAACCAACCGGCTTAAACCGCATGTATCCTAATGAATTTACAAGAGAAGGCACATTGAATTATGAATGTGATAAGTGGAATGATCTGGTTACACCCGATGCAGATCTCAATATTGTATTTACAAGGATGCTGGCCGGTTCTACTGATTATCATCTCGGTGGTTTCAGGGCTTTTGGAATGCCGAACATAAATGGCAAAGGTGCTTTCAAGGTTCAATATACAAGGCCATTGGTAATGGGCACCCGTTGCCACATGCTCGCCATGTATGTGGTACTGGAAAATTACCAGGGCATGTTATGCGATTATCCTGACGCTTATACAGGCCAGCCGGGTTTTGAAGTATTGCAACACATCCCAACTACCTGGGATGAGACACGGGTACTAGACGCTAAAATCGATGCGTATGTTGCTTTAGCAAGGCGTAAAGGAAATGATTGGTACATCGGTACCATTTCCAATCATGATAGCCGGGAGATTGAGGTTAATTTAAATTTTTTACCAGCAGGAAAATATACAGCAACTGTTTATAGTGATGCAGCAGATGTAAATATCAATCCTAATCATCTTACAAAAAAAACAAAGCAGGTTGATAATACCATGCAGTTAAAAATAGCGGTATCACAAGGCGGTGGCAATGTGATCATTTTAAATAAAAATTAGTACGAACAATAAAAACAGCTACAAATGAAAAGAACATTGTTATTGATTGCAGTATTTACGATGGGCCAGTTGGTAAATGCCCAAACTATGCCAGCGGTGAAACCTGCAGATGCTAGTATGAAACCCTTCATTGATGCGCTAATGAAGAAGATGACTATTGATGAAAAGATCGGGCAACTAAATTTACCCGGTAGTGGCGACATTGTAACCGGGCAGGCCTCCAGCTCAGATATCGGTAAAAAGATTCGGGAGGGCAAAGTAGGCGGCTTATTCAATATTAAATCGGTGGCTAAAATTAAAGCCGTGCAAAAAGTAGCGGTTGAAGAAAGTCGCTTAAAAATTCCAATGTTGTTTGGAATGGATGTTATACACGGCTATGAAACCGTATTTCCTATTCCGCTAGGCTTAAGTTGCACCTGGGATATGAAGGCAGTGGAACGCAGCGCACAAATTGCAGCACAGGAAGCAAGTGCGGATGGCATCAAT
>JANPNY010000345.1:0-3792 GCA_031427745.1 Chitinophagaceae bacterium
TTCGTTTGAGCCTTTTTGCTTTTTATAACCGGCACATTTTAAAGTAATATTTCCTGCAATGTCTTGCAAAGGCTATTGCCACTCTATACATAATAAAATTTCCATGCAGGCGCAGGTACTTGTTCTGTGGCAGCTTTGTTAATTAGTCTTTATATTATTTAACGTGACCTAACAGAAGCAAGCCACTGAGCAAACGCCGATATTGATCAATTGTCCAATATCCGACGACATGAATTATGACGGTTTGATAAATGAATAAGCATCTGGAATTATCCACAACCGCCAAGGCAAAAGGCTGATGCATTGGGCAACTGTGTTTGTTACATTCAATATCCAGCAAATCGTAATCCACTCTATATCTACATGATCAAATTTTCAGCAACGTCGTTTCAATGAGACTTTAAGTATTCGATTAAAAAACATAAAAGTTTCCCCATCACACATGTGCAAAATCCATTTCAAAATTTCCTTTTATTCTTTCAATGGCGGGATTAAAATAGCCAAATTTTAGTTCAGGAAATTCATCATGAATCAGTTCCATTAATTGTTTTACGCCCATACATTCACCGGTTTCTGTAACGCCGGTTTTACCAAGATACCAATCCGGATCGATATTAAAATTGCGCCATTGAATCATGCGTACACCGGTCTCTTTTATAAACAGGCGCAGGGCTTCGTATTCTTCTACGCTATCCGTCATGCCGGGGAAAACAAAGTAGTTGATACTCGTCCAGCCACCATAGCTGCGAACTATTTTCAGGCTTTCTTTTAAATCATCAAATACATAATTGTTAGGGCGATAGTAAGGGGTATAAATTTTTTCCCTAACCGAGTTCAAGCTTACCCTGATGCTGTTTAAACCTGCTTCGCACAAGGCTTTTACTGCATCGGGTTTGCTGCCATTCGTGTTGATATTAATGCTTCCTTTGCTGGTATGTTTTCTTATTTCAATGATACTATCCCGGATGGTTTCCCACATTAATAATGGCTCACCCTCGCAACCCTGTCCAAAGCTGATGATGGGGAAGGGCGCTGTCTCTAAATGTGGTACGGTAAACTCAACAATTTCTTCCGGGCTGGGCCTAAACGTTAGCCTGTCTTGCGTACTCACAATGGTTTCATCTACCGGTTGAAAGCTAATGCAGCCAATGCAGTTGGCATTGCAGGCAGGAGATACCGGAACAGGACATTCCCAGCGGCCAAGCGAAAGGTTCCTTGCTGCCGGACAGGTGTAGGTCATGCAGCAATTTTCCATGAGGTGTTTTACCAAGCGGTTATGTGGATAGGCTTTCAATAAATGATCTGCACCTGCTTCAATTTTTTTATCATCATAACCGGCGCATTCCTGCCGGATGTCTTGTTCAATACGAACAGCGGGTACATAAAATTTATCATTGTACCAGCCTGCTGCTGTGTAACAAAATAGGGGAAGAGTAGGAGCTTTATCTGCAGTTTCGTAGGCAGCCATGTACAGGCCTGTATGTGCAGGTGGAATAAAAGCCGCAACAGCCCAGCCTTTTTCGCAAAGACGCATGTTGCCGGTTTCCACATCAATACCAATGCCTCGCCTGCCGGGCAATTCGTAGAGGTTGCCGCCTTCGGGCAAATCAATCCATTCATCCGATGGTATGGGCATAGCATCCCAGCCGCTGCGGCCGGTTACATACAAGGAAGTGTCTTCAAAAATATTGCCGGCACCATCTGAATAAAGGATATAAGGAGTCATATTAATTGATAATTGATAATTGAATAATTGATAATTGGAAGCTATAAACTTTACAGTCCATACTTTTTTATTAGCTTAAAAAAACTCCCTCATCATTTTTTAGTCGTCAAATGTCGTTTATAATATTGAGTATCTAAGAGACCTTCTAAACTCTAAACCCTAAACTTTTAAACTTCTCACCCCCTAAACTTCTAAACAACCTTAAACCACCTTCAACCATTTTCAACCCCCTTCAACTACCTTCAACTACTTTAAGCTCCCTACCAGTTTTTCCAAATAATGCTCGTTGATATTAAACAATGCTTTGAGTTCGTTTATTTTTTCCTGTAACGGTGCTTGGCTTTGATGGGCTGTTTCGCTTTTGATACCTACAATCAATACATTTTTTGGCGTATGTTCTGTGGAAATAAATTCAAACACTTTTGTTTTGTAGCCATGCATTTCCAGTATCATTGCCCGGATGCTGTCGGTTACAATCTCAGCCTGCCGCTCCAGCAAAATACCATGTTTGGTAATGCTGGCTAATGCGTTGGAAGGCTTCATCTGCCAGCGTATTTGTTTGTGGCAGCAAGGGGCACATACAATTACTTTTGCATTGGCCTGTATGCCTTTGTAGATCGCATCGTCCGTAGCTGTATCGCAGGCGTGGAGTGCAATTAACATGTCAATTTCGCCTAATGCTGCATTGGCAATACTGCCCGTTTCAAACTGCAGTTGTTTAAAACCTGCTTCAGTTGCAATGGCATTGCATTGCTGCACCAATCCTTCTCTTAACTCTATACCTTTTACCATTGCGGGAGCAGGTAGTTTATTTTGGAGATAGTCGTACAAAGCAAAAGTGAGGTAGCCTTTGCCGCTTCCCATATCAACAATGGTGGGTGTATGATCAAAGGAAAGGTCCTTGATGATGCCATCGATTATTTCAATGTAATGATTGATTTGCCGGTATTTATCCTGCTTATCTTTTTTTATTTCGCCTGCCGCCGTGGTGATGCCCAATGCATGCAGGTAAACATTATTGGCAGGTTGTATGTTGCGGTGTTTGGGTTTGTCGTGGCTATGTAGTATAGCTTTGGAGGATAAAGATGCTGGCTTGGTTACAATTTTTACAACGCCCTTTTCATTATTGGAAAAATAATAATCAGCGTTGCTGGTAAATACATCTGCATTAAAAAAATCCTGTTCTAATAATTTGGTCATTAATTGTAAGCCTTCAGCTACCGGGTAATTTTTAGTAATCTCGTTGGTAGGATATCGGTACACAAACGATAGCTTGTTTTCATCCTTTAGGGCAATCAATTTTATTGCAATGTTTTTTACTTCAGCAGTTTTGTTTCTTTTATTTCCTATTACCATTTTTATAAATGATTGCTGAGATAAGCCTGATTGAATCTGCTGGATAAAAGATGGTATCGTTAAAGACATGGATGCTGTGATTTTTTATATTGAATACACTCGTTTAAAATAAAGCAGGGAAACAAAAGATGCCTTGTAAATCGATCTACTTTCTGCAACAACAGCAGTATTTATTTTAACACTGCAAAAGTAAATGAATAAAAATTTTGAAGTGGCTGTTGTTGCAATTTCATTTCGAAATAGCAACTTACCATGGTTTGGTTTGTTGGAAGGAAATGGGGACATCTGCTCAAACGTCTGCTTAAGAGTTTACACCTTTTTAAAAAGGTGTAAACTCTTTTGGGAACTTCTTCTTTTTGCTACTAAAGCTGTGTTTATTTTAACACTGCAAAATTAAATGAATAAAATTTTGAAGTGGCTGCTGTTGAAGTTTCATTTCGAAATAGCGACTCACGTTGGGCTGTTTTGTTAAGAAGGAAATGGCGAGATCTGCTCAGGAGTCTGCTTAAGAGTCTGCTTAAGAGTCTGCTTAAGAGTTTACACCTTTTTAAAAAGGTGTAAACTCTTTCGAAAACATTTACTGCCAATAAAACGACAGATGAACTGTTTTAAAATTAAAAGCGAAGCTGTTCTATCGGACTTTTACGATAAAATCTCATCTTTTTTTTCTTTTTAATCCACTAAAAAGAGGGATTATACGTTAAATGATG
>JANPNY010000346.1:0-6349 GCA_031427745.1 Chitinophagaceae bacterium
TGTCAACCGCCACTACCGGCCGGCGCGCTGCGATGCGTTCGACGAAGGCCTGCGCCGCTGTTGGCAGCAGGCCATGCCGCGTTTGCCGGAAGAAAGGTTCAGAAGCAACTAGGTAATAATGGAAATTTCAAGGCAAGTGCATATATACCTCACTTATATAGTGGAGTATAGATGCTAGTTCATGGTGTACAACCAAGACAGCAAAGCATTTACCTGAGATACTTTGCCAGGATTAAAGCTATTGAATGAAAATACGCTTATGAAGTGTGATGTGGAAACCGTTACATAATATTCATAAAAAAATCCATAAGCTGTTGCCAACTTATGGATGTGTATCATTATAAAAGACTCTTCTGTACGA
This sequence comes from Chitinophagaceae bacterium, assembly GCA_031427745.1. Lineage (GTDB taxonomy): Bacteria > Bacteroidota > Bacteroidia > Chitinophagales > Chitinophagaceae > Ferruginibacter. Next base: position 362 of record JANPNY010000346.1, read on the forward strand.
TTTATATGTTATTTTATGCCGAATGCTTTTTTAACTTTCGGTACAAAGTCAAGTTTTTCCCATGTAAAGAGCTCCACTTTCACCTTCTTTATTTTACCATAAGGATCTTTAAACTCTTTTACTACTACTTCATTTTTACGCCCCATATGGCCATATGCAGCAGTTTCGCTGTAAATCGGGCTACGTAATTTTAAGCGTTGCTCAATAAAGTAAGGACGCATATCAAAAAGGGACTGAACAATTTTTCCAATTTCGCCATCGGTGATGCCAACTTTTGCAGTACCGTAGGTATTAACGTTAATTGATGTAGGTTGGGCAACGCCAATAGCATAAGAAACCTGCACCAATACTTCATCCGCAACACCGGCTGCTACTAAGTTTTTGGCAATGTGTCTTGTAGCATACGCTGCACTTCTATCAACTTTACTTGGATCTTTACCACTGAATGCACCGCCACCGTGTGCACCTTTACCGCCATAAGTATCTACAATAATTTTACGACCGGTAAGGCCGGTATCACCATGCGGACCACCAATAACAAATTTACCCGTTGGGTTAATATGGTATTTGATTTCATTATTAAACAGCTTAGCGTATTTTTTGTATTTCGATTTTACCCTTGGTATTAAAATGCCAATAATATCCTTTTTAATTTGTGCAAGCATTTTTTCTTCTGTATCAAAATCATCATGCTGTGTAGATACCACAATTGCATCAATTCTTACCGGCTTGTTATTATCATCATACTCCAACGTTACCTGGCTTTTAGCATCAGGACGTAAATATTTTACAGCCTTATTCTCTCTTCGGATTGCGGCTAATTCAATTAAAATTTTATGAGCAAGATCCAACGCAAGTGGCATAAAATCTTCCGTTTCGTTTGATGCATATCCAAACATCATCCCCTGGTCTCCTGCGCCTTGTTCTTCTTTTGTTTTTTTATCTACACCCTGGTTAATATCTGCAGATTGTTCGTGAATGGCTGATAAAATACCACAGGAATTAGCTTCAAACATATACTCACTCTTTGTGTACCCGATTTTACGTATTACACCTCGTGCAATTTCCTGTACATCCAAATAAGCTTTACTTCTTACTTCTCCAGCAAGCATTACCTGTCCGGTTGTTACAAGTGTTTCACAAGCCACTTTACTGTTAGGATCAAAAGCTAAAAAATTATCTATTAGTGCATCACTGATTTGATCAGCTACTTTATCCGGATGACCTTCACTAACGGACTCTGAAGTAAATAAATAAGACATGAAGTATTTTTTTAAGGTGCAAAGATATGTTTAGCGTATTAAAAAACAATAGTACCAAATTTCATAATTTCTGAACTTTAAACATAAGAAAAATTAGATTTTGGAATAAACGATCCGTAGCCTTAATTTATAATTTGGATTAGATCCACTCCCAACTTTTATCCGTCCATTCGCAAGGCTATTTTTAAAAGCAAACACCTTATTATAGTATGTAAGATTATGAGGAGCGTATAATCTTAATGCATAGTTTGCAGTGCGTTTTGTAACCATATTTTGTACATAACGTGATACATTAAAAGAATAGTGATAAATGCTATTGCCCAATGCATCATTTTTCCTTTGAACAAATCCTCCAAAATAATTAAAGTCTACTCCGCCGGTAGGAAAGAAAAAAAGATTATTGTCTGGATTATAGGGAACTGCAGGATTTAGGTCATAATAAACAGGCTTATAATTTAGAGGTGAAATGGTATCTACCAAATCTAAATACAGGTATTGAGGCGGCGCCAAAGCTTTATCAAGCTCTGCAAGTTCCGGTGTTGCGGCAGGAATTTGTTCAACTATAATTTCTGCCTTATGAATTATACTATTGGGAAAACTGCTTAACCGGGGAATTTTAAGTGTTGCATAGGTTCCAGGGCCGGTTTGAAGATACAAGGCATCTGCACCGGGCGACTTTATAAATTCTGCCAGTGACGAATCTCTCTTTAAATAGTTAGCATGGCCAGAGGAACTTACAGAGGCTGAGCTGCTGGTTGAAAAATAGAAAGACGAAAAAGTGGTATCTAAAATAGCATTCCTTCTTTTTTTATAATGCACTTCCAGCCTTGTATTGGTACTATTTAAATCAACATAAAACAAGGCATTGCTATTCGGTAATTCACCGGTTTTAATGGCAAAGCCACGCAAAAGATTTTTATACAGTGAATCAGAACGGAAGATACTGGTTGATCCCGCTGAGGTATCTAATGAAGCCACAAATTCACTTAAAAAACTTTGATTTAGTTTTATTCTGATTTGGTTCGTTACAGTATCATTTCTGCTACCTGGAAACCGAATTATATTTTTTACTTGCGTAGGTAAAATTTCAGCAGACCCGATAGATCCGGGCGTAATAGCTGGCTGGTAATCTAACTTATAAGAGAAGTTCCTGAAATCATTTGCATCTTTATCAATTTTAAAAACATCAAACCGCTGTTTCTTAGTAGTATCGCCATACAAGCCTTTAAATGCAAGACACAATACTATTGAATCAAAGCCCGATGTATTTGGTGCAGGATTTACAACAGCATCAACTGTATCTCCCGTATTACCGAAATAATAAGGAAAAAAAGCTGGCTTCAATTCAACAAAAACGTTAGCTTTTGTTGTACCAAATACGGGATCGTTTGTAATACTTCCAAGTGTGTGATTATCCGTGTTGGAAACTCGGGTGGTATCAAAAAACACTGCTTGTGTTGTGTTGATTTCAAGCGTATCTGCAAAAGTGCTAACATTATCCACCGCAGGAATAAGGTCTTGACCGATAGATGTGGTGTTAATTTTACTGCAATTCCAGTTAATTATTGCGAGGAAAAGGAGAGTGGGAACAAATAAACTACAAGAAAATCTATGCACAAAAACAGTGTATTTAATATTTAGAATGGTGGTGGTTAATTACTTGGCAATGTCGGTGTATAATTGTAAATAGTCTGTTAAATCACTTTCAGCATTGTAGGGCAAGGTTTTTTTTCCTTTTACTTTACTGAATTCATCTAGGAGTTTTTTATCTACATTGTCTGAACCAAAAGTAACAGCATCTGCATAGGCGGCACCACCCCGGAACATTGCAAGATTATTACCATCTTTAAAAAAATCGAGTTCTTTTTTGGTAACGTTATCGTTAATGGTAATCAGTTTGAGAAAATCAGCCCCTAACTTTTCTTTAAATGTATTTTCGCCGATGGTGTACACTACTTTACAATTACTAAAAACAGGTTCTTTTTTATAGGCCGCTTTTATAAACATTGGAATAAGACCTGTCATCCATCCACTACAATGAATGATATCCGGAGGCCATCCGAATTTCTTTAATGTTTCAAGCGCACCCTTACAGAATAGTGCGGTACGTAGTCCATTATCAGTATACCACTTTTCATTCTCGTCGTTAAAAACGGTTTTACGTTTAAAAAAATCTTCATTATCCAAAAAATAAACCTGCAGCCTTGCATTTGGTAGAGATGCAACCTTAATCATTAATGGATAATCATCTCCACCAATAGATACATTAATACCAGATAAACGCACTACTTCATGCAACCTATGCCGGCGTTCGTTAATAACGCCAAACCTTGGCATAATGCACCTAACCTCCATGCCTGAGTCGTTGGATTTTACTGCCAGTTTATTAATGATGTCAGCAAACTCTGTAAGTTCCACAAAAGGAGACATTTCGTTGGCAATAAATAGAATTCTTTTTTTTGTCGACATTATTTCTTGGTTAAATAGTCAGGTATGATTTTCTTTGGGAGTGCAAAAGTACAATAAATTTCTGAAAATCAATATACACCTACATTTGAACCCCGATAACAACTTGTATTATGATTGTATTTAAACAGGCCCTGTACCTGATGGCTGAACTTACTAGCTACCGGAGCAAAGGTTTTTCTATTGCATTTGTACCTACAATGGGTGCATTGCACCAAGGCCATATATCGTTATTGGAAAAAGCCAAGGCAATAAACACCGTTATTGTTACCAGTATTTTTGTGAACCCAACTCAGTTTAACGAGGCGAGGGATTTTGACAAATACCCCAAAACAATAGAAAAAGATGTGTATAAATTAGAAAAAGTTGGCTGCGATATATTGCTTCTGCCATCTGTTATGGAAATGTATCCAAATGGTAGCATGTTACATAATAGCTATGAACTGGGTTATTTGGATAAAATATTAGAAGGTGCCAGCAGACCCGGGCATTTCCAGGGTGTTTGCCAGGTAATGGAGCGTTTATTGGACATTGTAAAACCGGATAGGTTGGTATTAGGCCAAAAAGATTACCAGCAATGTATGGTAATTTCCAAACTGGTGTCCTTAACCGGCGCTTCCATAGAAATATTAATTGGTAATACTTTAAGAGAAGCAGATGGGCTTGCCATGAGCAGCAGAAATTTGCGGCTTTCATACGAGGCAAGAGCCAAAGCAGCCATGATCTATGAAACCCTTATTTGGGTAAAACAACACCTAAAACCCGGCAATTTAAAATCTATTAAAAAGCAGGCAGCAAATAATTTAAATGCAGGAGGTTTTAAAACAGACTATCTAGAGATTGCTAATGCTAACTCTTTGCAGATTGTAGATGAATGGGATGGCCAATCAGCATTAGTAATATTGGTAGCTGCATTTATTGATGAAATAAGATTAATAGACAATATGCTGGTTTAAAAACATTGATAATAAAAGTGATTAACATCGCCACCAAAAACATGTTTTTTAAAGCAACAACAACTGAAAAATTCTTTGATCAATTTTGATATTGGATATCTGCCCCTGAATCAACTATTACTTCGTAATTTGTAACTGTATATGAAAAAGAAATTGCTAACGGCTTTACAATACCTGTTGTTTTTGGGCTTTGGAATTTTTTTAGTTTGGTGGAGTATCAGCAAGATGGATGAAAAAAACTGGAACGAATGTAAAGAAGCAATGAAATCTGCCCGGTATGCACTTTTTATCCCTGTATTTTTTATTTTGACTGCCAGCCATATCAGCCGTGCCATCAGGTGGAAAATTTTGATGAAACCAATGGGGTACAATCCTACCCTTTTAAATACATTTTTTGCCGTGATGATAGGCTACCTCGCCAATGTTGCGGTTCCCCGATTAGGAGAAGTTTTAAAATGTACCATATTGGGCAAATATGAAGAGGTACCGCCGGATAAACTGGTGGGGACAATATTGGTGGAACGAGCAGTAGATGTGTTTTGCCTTTTGCTGATTTTTATTATTGCAATAGTAACACAAGCGGGCATCATTAGTGAATATGCAAGGGCAACACTACAAAAGAATTTTCTATCCGGCGGTACTAGTTCGCTTCTGATTAAGCTATCATTAATTGCAGTATTTTTTGTCGTCAGCTATTTTGTCTTCAGGTGGCTGTTTATTAAACATGGCAGCAGCAAATTCATTATTAAAATAAAAAACATTTTCCTGGGTGTAAAGGCAGGTATTGTAAGCATTAAAAACCTGGAAAATAAGTGGGCTTTTATTTTTCATAGTGTATTTATTTGGTGTTGCTACCTAGGTGGTACGTACCTTGGGTTTCATGCAACACAGGGAACGGGTGTATTACCGATTGCCGCTGTATTTCCTGTTTTAGCCTTTGCAAGTATTGGTATGATTATAACCCCGGGCGGCATTGGAACTTATCCGCATTTTATAATGGAAGTAATGATGCTTTACCAAATTGATAAAGGCGTCGCCTATGCAAATGGAACATTACAATGGGTTGCCCAGTTCCTGATTATCCTGGTGGTTGGTTTTACATCACTGTTGCTGCTTCCCTATTACAATAGAAAGAGAAAAAAGGCAGCTACACTAAGCAGGTGATTTCTGTAGCCAGGTAACTGATTCCATTTCGAATTTTATTTCATTTTTTTTATAAAGGCCCATTATTTCAATATCCTTTTTATACCATTTGCATGTTCAATTAACTCCAGTAAGTATTCATAATTTTCTTTTTCAAGGCA
>JANPNY010000347.1:0-4096 GCA_031427745.1 Chitinophagaceae bacterium
ATCAAAACTTCATCCCTACCTAACCGATGCAAGTGGTAACATCCTCCAAAAATCAACAGGCTTACCAGTTGTACTAAATGACGACGGTACGCTTCCACGCATTGCCTACCGTTTTGGTCGTGCTGTTGATGGCACAGGTAATAATTCTACCCGTATGGCTATACTTGGTCCAAAAAATATCAATGATCAGCCCTATACAGGCAACCTGCAGTTTTATGATCATTTTAAACAGGTGTTTCAAACAGGATATACGCTAAACAACAGTATTTCAATTTCCGGTGCAGGCGATAAATCAGATTTTAATTTGGCACTTGGAAATAGTATCACCGAAAGCCCCATTATTAAAAACGGAAAATTAAACCGAACCAATCTGTCTATAAATATTGGTACAGAATTATTTAAAGGGCTTAAATTAAGGAGTACCACCCAGGTTATTTATACTAAAAATAATATGACGCCTTTATTGGGTGGACCAGGTGGAACAGGGTATGGAAGGGGTGACCAAACATCAACTTTAGCTGCAGGTTATGCAAGTGGGGTATATGGTTTTTTAAATACTTCACCTTTCTTTGATCTTAATTACAAGCAACCTGACGGCAACTACTCTAATTATTTGAATGCAGGTTTCTTGAGTGTAAACACATCAAATCCTTATTACTACAAGCAATATGGAACTAATGCAGATAACAGGGTGGAAATTGTACAAGGATTAAATTTAAATTACCAGGTAAATAAGTTTGTAGAATTGGATGCAAAATACGGGTTGAGTTACAGAAATGAAAATGCTAAATGGGCTTTTGGAAACCAGACTCAAAATGTAAGTACAGCAAATAATGATACCTGGGTTAGTGTGTATGCACCGGATGCAGCGGGAGAATTGATAAATTATCAATACAACAATACCTATCAAAACCTGCTTGGTTCAGCAACTTTTCGGTTTGACCTACAGAGGGACCTTCATGTAAACTTCCCCCTGAAATCATCTACTTTAGTTGCCTATGATTACAGAAAGAATGTGTATCGTGAATACAGCACTTATGGTGTTGGCTTACCTTTAAATCCACCCATCAACACACTGTCTGCAAGTTCTGTAGCTGTTGCACGGGATTATTATGAGCCTTTTACAACTTATGGTTATTTAGTTGATCAGAAATTTGAATTTGGCGATTATGGTGGTATTACCGGTGGTTTTAGAACAGACTATTCATCAAATTTCGGCGAAGGTTTGTCTTTTACGTTTCCTCATGCTAATGCATATGTGGCCCTTTCAGGATTCAACTTCTGGAAAAATTCAAATATCAGCAAAACGATCTCTTACCTTAAATTCAGGGGTGCATTTGGTGAAGCTGGTATTCAGCCACCTTTTGGAGCCCGTTACCCTGGTATTAACCCTGGTAATATTGGCAGCTCTCTGGCCTATTCAATTCCGGGAATAGCCTTAAATCCAGCTATAAAAGTGGAAAGAACAAAGGAGACCGAATTTGGTCTTGATTTTGGGATCAATACAGGATCTACCAAATGGTTTAGTGCCATCAACGGTTCCGTTACTTATTGGAAAAGAAGCAGTGCTGATGTAATAAGTACTGTAAGCCTCGCACCTTCAAGTGGTGTTACTGGTAGATTTGATAACGCAATTGACATGTCATCAAATGGTATACAGGCTCAGTTAAACATACCTATTCTTAAATCCAAGAATTTTAATTGGGATTTCACTACCAACTTTAGTAAAGCAAGGTCCAAAATTGATGCAATAGCAGGTGATGTTGCTTCCTTTACAGCCGGTGCAGGTAGTACGCAGTTGAAATTAATAGCAGGCCAACCTATTGGCCAGATATTTGGCTACAAAGCACTTACCAGTATTAACCAATTAAGGGCAGATGGAAAAACACCGTTCCTGGCTGAGGCAAATCAACAATTTTACACAATTGTCGAAGGGCGTGTTGTTGATAAAAGAACAAAGGCTATTTATTTTTCTGATGAAGCTGGCTTTATAGGAGATCCAAATCCCAAGTTTAATATGTCCTTTATCAATGGATTTACTTACAAAGATTTTTTAACTGTTGGATTTCAATTTGACTGGATATATGGTAGTCACTTGTACAACCAAACAAAAGAGTGGATGTACAGAGATGGTATTCATGGAGATTTTGATAAATCCGTTACAATTGATGGCGTAACCGCTGCTTATACAGCATACCATGGAAGCGCCTATTATGGATTAGGTGCCGCTCCAAATGGTCCAGGTAACAATGCTACCAAAGATTACTTTTACGAAGATGCTTCTTTTTTAAGGCTAAGAAATGTATCTGTTGGGTTTGACATTGCCAAGGTTGCTAAACTAAAAACATTTAAAAGATTGCAGCTTGTATTTACAGGGCGTAATGTTTGGACAAAAACCAAATACACAGGTTTTGATCCGGAAATTAATTCTGGCCCAGCCAACTCTTCATTTGAAAGAGGTATTGATCATAGTACATTACCCAATATCAGATCTTACCAGGTTAGTTTGAATGTTGGATTTTAAAATATTAACTACTAAAAATTTTTTATGAAAATAAATAAGAAAATAATGCTGTTAGTGCTGCTGCCTTCTCTTGCAGTTCTATCTTGCAAAAAAGAATTGAATGTTGGTAATCCCAACCAGCCTACGTTAGCCCTGAATGTAACCACTGAAACGGGTTTAATAGCGTTCACACTCGGTGGTGTTTATAGCAATGGCATTGGAAATGGTAGTTTGGGTTGGCTGGGTAACAGCTATGCATCCCTGCCATACGGTTTCAGCGAATTGCTAGGTGACATGGTTTCTGCCGAAGCAGCCAACCAGATTGTTAATATTGTTAATATTCCAGACTCTTACAAGCTTACGCCTGGTGGTGCATCCGAAGCAAATGATGCGCCAATGCGTACTGTCATTCGTACCAATAATACAAGGCCGTCCACAGCACAGGGTAATAATGTTTTTTATTACCATTGGGTAGCTAATTATTCGCTCAACAATGCCTGCAATACTATATTAAGTTTAGTGGATGCTGTAAGTTATACCGGTAACGCAACCGTAAAAAAAAGAATACCATCAGGGCATTTTGTTATTTTTGGAAAGGATGGGCCTATGCTAATTTAGGTTCCCAATATTATGCAGCGTTAATTTCAGATGAACCTAATAAAGCAAATGGTGATTATAAATTGCATGATGATATCCTTGCAGAGTCCAATGCCAATTTTAAAAAAGCATCTGATATTTTAACGGCTATACCAGCCGGTGATGCTGACTATACCAGCGTGTTAGGTCAGTTGATTCCTTCTTTTACCCATGTTGGTAATGGTGGAGTACTCACTACAGATATGTGGAAAAGAAATATCAATACCATGTTGGCAAGGAATATACTGGTTAACAGGTTAAGCCCATTTGTAAATAACAACCCATCAGCATCCGTAACAGGGTCTTCCATGGCTCCTATTTCTGCTGCTGATTGGACAAATATTTTAACTTTGGCGGGAAATGGTATCAGGCAGGGCGATAAAGTTTTCACAGGGCGTAGTGCAAGTGTAAATGGGTTCATGTCAGCTGGTAGTGGTTCAGTTGCTGCTCAAGCTACTGGAGCGTCTTCTCCTGCTACTTTTAAAATAGGAATGCGTTTTATTCAGAATTTTAAGCCAAATGATAAAAGGTTTGCAAATAATTTTGGTCCTGACCCCTATGCAATGATATCAACATTTAGCACCAAATACAATCAAATTGACGGTGGTAAAGGCATGCCGGGGGTATATGTATATGGAACCAAAAATATCGGTGAATATGAAGCATATCTTGCGGGCAGCTACGAAGAAAATGCATTGATGCTGGCCGAAGCAAACATACGCACCGGGAATATTGAAACCGGCTTAGGTTTTGTTGATGATGTGCGGAATTACATGGGGGCAGGCATTGCACCTGTAAAAGGCACAAGTCTTGATTTGCCAAAAGCATTAAGTGAATTGGTAAGAGAAAGAAGGGTTGCCCTTGTATATCGTGGACTTTCCTATTTTGATTCAAGAAGATGGGGTTGGATATATGATGTTTCAAAAGGACCGCTGGCTCGGGGGTTTATATTGTGTC
>JANPNY010000348.1:0-3623 GCA_031427745.1 Chitinophagaceae bacterium
CTGGATACCCAATATTGCGTTTGGATTGCTCACATTTTATTTTTACAAAAAAGCGGCGAGGTAATGGACTTGATTTAAATTCCCAGTATTTGCTTCAATTTATTGTACCCGGCCTTACTCACAGGCAACTGAACGCCGGTAGTTAAAATAGCCAGGTGACTATCTTTTTCATAGGGCGTAATACGGGTAATTAACTGGGCACTTACAATATAGGAACGGTGAATGCGAATAAAGTCAGCAGCAGGCAGACTATCTTCAAAGTAATGCATGGTTTTCTTTTTCAAAAAATTCCCTTCTGCTGTAAATATTTTTACGTAGTCATCTGCAGCCTCTATGTATTGTACCTGCGGCAGCGGTATTATTTTTATTTTTCCGTTATCCTTTACTACAATTCTGTTGTTAGTGGATGGCGACTGCAAGGCAGCATCCGCAATTACTGCGGCCACATTACTTTTATGCGACATCATCTTTTGAATGGCTTTATCAAAGCGCTCTTTGCTGAATGGCTTTAATAGATAGTCGGCAGCATGTATGTCAAAAGCCTTTATGGCGTACTCCTCAAAAGCCGTTGTAAAAATCACTGCCGGTGGGTTATCTATCAGTTCCAGCATTTCGAAGCCATTGATTTTAGGCATTTGAATATCAAGAAAAATGAGGTCTGGCTGATGTTGCTGTATTGCTTTTATGCCTTCAAAACCGTCACCACATTCCTGCAGTAATTCAATGGTAGGATAGGTTTGCAGATACTCTTTTATCATTGACCTTGCCAATGGTTCATCATCAATTATTATCGCAGTTATTGAGTTGTCTTGTTGCATGGTAAATTAAAATGTTGACAAATTTTATGCTTGTTGAGGAATGCTTACGATGGTAATAAATGTGGCTGCTTTTTTTTTTATTTGTAATAAATCTTGTCTGCCATAAAGCAAAAACAATCTTCTTTTTATAGAAGCCAATCCAAAACCGGTTCCCTTCGATGAGCCTGATGTAGCTGCATCGTATGGGTTTTGTACGGTTACTTCCAGCATGTCGTTATTATTTTTTGCAGCAATTAAAATTTCTACATCACCTACGGTATCGTATAGCCCAAACTTAATGGCATTTTCAACCAACGGCTGTAGTAACAGTGATGGTATTTGGAAAGTCTTCGCTGTTTCATCGCAGGCAATTTTTGTCTGCAATCGTTGGCCAAAGCGTACTTTTTCAATATCGAGGTATAGTTGTAAGTAATCCAGTTCTTCCTGCAAACTAACCCATTGCCGGCTTTCATTCCTGATGGTGCCACGTAAAAAATCAGACAACTGTTGTATCATGTGCCTTGCTTTTTCAGGCTGCTGCCCGGTAAGCGCACTAATGGAATTAAGACTGTTAAATAAAAAATGCGGTTGCAGTTGCTGGCGTAGTTTGTTTAACTCTGCTTCGTTGGCAAGTTGCTCTATTGCAATCCGTCGTTCATTTTCCTCCTGCTGCTCTTTTTGTGAAAACCATAAAATACCTATCGCTGTAAAACATATAATCATCAGGAAAGCTGCTGCAAACCTGATAGACGATGTTTGTTGTAATAGTTGAATATAGGCTGTATCCTTTTGATACAAGGCTTTTAAAATTAATTTTACAAGCAATAGCCAGATACCGCCTAAGGCAGATCCCATCAATAAAACATAGAGGTATTTTTCTTTTTTTGGAAGATAATACCTCAGGTTATTAAATACCAGCACGCAAAAAGCGGCTAATAAAATATTACTCACTGCAGCATCTGCCAGCGCTTTTACTGCAGGTATGCCGGCATTTTGTAATAAAGTAACCTGGAATACCAACCATACAAACCACCAGGTTACAAAAAACAGTACCGCTGCTGATTTTGTATGGATGCTTCCGTTAAAATTGTTATTTGCCAATGCCGGTTTCATTTAAACTGTTACAATGAAGTATGCCTTTCTCCAGTAATGCTTTTGATTGTTGCTGGATGCTGCGAATGTACATAGCTGCATCTGTTTCTTCATTTATTACGCTGCATATTTCTTCGCCATCTTTTATATTGTTTACGGCACTGATATCAATTACATCAATAAATTTCCAGCTTAGCTGTATGTCATTGTAATATACAGTCGTTGCTTCCCGTTCACCTATCAGCCTTGCTTTATGAAAAGCATGTAATTCATCCTCAGCAGCTATCATTCTTAATTGTTCATTAAATTGTGCAATGTGCTTTCCATTGTCATAAATAAACCGGTACACTATTTTAACGAGCCACCATTTCATTGCTGTTATTTTTATATGTTGAGATGATTAGTAACTCTTGATTTCGATACCTCCAAAAAGTACGGACCCTCTGAGGATCAATTTTTTATCGGGCGATGAATTTGTTGAAGCACTGTATTTTCTTTTATCATCCACTCCATGAAATACGCCATCAATTTCATTTATAACAGTGAAATGCGGAGGCACTATCAATTTAACACCACCAAAAATTATTTCAAATTTAAGTACGGCTTCACCTTGTATATCTGCCTGGGTAAGATCAATGTTTGTGCCGCCAAATACACAACTTATTTTTCCACCTTTAAAATCCTTCGATACAATCGTTTTGTTTACACCGCTAAATACTGAGTTGATCCGGAGATAGTCATTGTCGGATAAGGTTGCGCTGTCATAGGTTTGCTGAGATACCCGGTTGAAGCCGTCATCGGGAATCTTGCTGATTTCATTTGCGCTGTCATTAAATCGTCCAAACCTTTTTGGCCTTAAAATAAATATTACTCCAATTACAATTATTAGGACTGGCCAAAAATAGGGCTCAAGACCAAACTCCGGAATAAACCGATCGAACAGAAAGAAACCGCCTATTGCAATTAATATAATCCAGCTATTGTTGCGGAACTGATGTTTAAAGCCACTGTAAATACCAACGAGTATTAAAATCATTGGCCAGCTAAACAACCAATGAGGAAACAGAAAACCAATATTACGTAATAACAAAACCGCACCTACGGCAACTAATATTAAACCGCCTGCAATTCGGCCGTTTTCCCTGTTGTTGAAATTTGAATTATTTTCCATTGTTGTTTGTTTTTGTTACACAAATCTATACGGCATTTGTCGCAGCAAAAATGCTCAATAGGCTGTTGTAATTAAATTGTCGGTAAACAGCAGGGAAATGTCGGTAGATTTTGAACGCAGGAGCTGCAAAATAGAAAATAGCTTTTACTTCTAAATACGATACATTCTAAACGTATACTTTAAAATCCATTAAAACCTATTTTCATTTATGTTCAAATTTTGATTATTATTGAAAGGTCAATTTCTGAAAGTGAATTAAAAAATGTTGATCAACAAATAAACAGCTAGTGGAAGAAAAAAAATTAAGAAGCCAAAACTGGTTTGGCCGAAAAGGCAAGGATGGTTTTATATACCGTGCATGGATGAAGAACCAGGGTGCACCACCCGATATGTTTGATGGCAGGCCCGTGATCGGCATCTGCAATACCTGGAGCGAACTAACACCCTGCAACGGGCATTTTAAAGAGCTGGCAGAAGCGGTGAAAAAAGGCGTGCTCGAAGCAGGCGGTTTTCCGGTAGAATTTCCAGTTATGTCTTTGGGCGAAACATTGATAAAACCCACA
>JANPNY010000349.1:0-1993 GCA_031427745.1 Chitinophagaceae bacterium
ATTGCCGGCAATGCAGCAGAAATTCTTGAAATTGAAAAACAATTATTAGCCCAATACAAGGACCAACTAAACATCTACAAATCTCAGCCACGTTACCTGGAGGTAATGCACAAAGAGGCCTCTAAAACAAATGCTATAAAATTATTAATGGCAAAATACGGGATACAGCAGCATGAAATAATTGCCATTGGTGACAACTACAACGATAAAAGCATGATTGAATTTGCAGGCGTAGGCATAGCAATGGGCAATGCGCCAGGTGAAATAAAAAAGGTTGCCGACCATGTTACCGAAACCAACAATAACGAGGGCGTGGCAAAGGCTTTAAAAAAGCTTTTCAATTTGTAGTGTTGTTTAGGATTGGAACATTTTTCTGAATTGAAAACTTTTTACGGCCTTGAATTATTTTGTAACTTTTTCTATCAACCTGTCCCGAAAAAATCGGGAGAAAAAAAAGTAAGGAGAGACTACCTAAACATGAAAAAGCTTTGCTAAAAAAACAATCCCACTTACTTTAGTTTAGATGAGCACTAAATTCCTGATCATCCATATTGATTGCTGTAAAATCTTTTACAACATTATACAAGGTATCTCTTTCTACCGGCGAGCGTTTTACCTGCTTTATTAATGTTACCAATTGCTGGGTAGTCATTGTGGGAGATTGTTCTTCGCTGCCCGCCATACTATATATTTTTGTAGAGTCATCGATGGTACCATCAATATCATTTACACCGAAAGACAAGCTCAATTGTGCATTTTCTCTGCCCAGCATTGGCCAGTAAGCTTTCAGGTGAGGGAAGTTATCCAGGTAAATTCTGGCAATGGCATACAACCGCATATCTTCTGTGGTGGTTGATTCTGTTACATAACTCATATCGTTATCCTGGTTGCGGAATTTCAACGGAATGAAGGTATTAAAGCCACCGGTTTTGTCCTGCAGTTCCCGCAGGCGCCGCATGTGATCGATGCGGTGTTCGTACTTTTCAATTTGCCCGTACAGCATGGTTGCATTCGTGTGCATACCCAACTGGTGCGCCACTTCATGTATGTGCAACCAACCATTCGCATCTACTTTATCGGCGCAAATTTGTTCCCTTATTTCAGGCGCAAATATTTCGGCACCTCCGCCCGGCAGACTATCCAAACCTGCATCATGCAACTGTTTCATTCCTTCTTCCACAGTTAATTTTGCCTTGCGAAACATATAATCCAACTCAACGGCAGTAAATGCTTTTACATGCAAACCGGGCCGGTGACTTTTAATTTTTTGCATCAGCTCAATAAAATAAGCCATGTTCATTTTTGGATGCACACCGCCTACAATATGTACTTCGGTAATGGGTTTGCCATCGTAAGATTTTACAATGTCCAGCATCTGATCAATACTTAACTCCCACCCTTCTTCTTTATGCGCATACAAACGTGAGTACGAACAGAATTTGCAGCTGAACACACAAACGTTGGTTGGCTCTATATGAAAATTCCGGTTAAAATAAGTAGTGTTACCATGCTTGCGCTCTCTTATAAAATTTGCCAGGGCTCCCACAAAAGGCAGGCTTCCTTTTTCAAAAAGCAGTATGCCTTCCTCATCTGTAATGCGCTGTTCCAATTGTACTTTTTCTGCAATACGCTTTAAATCTTTATCGGAAGTGTATTCTATAATTGTAGTAATAGCCGTATCCATGTTGATATTTTTTACAAAGTTAACCTGATGTGGTTTCTAAAACAAAAGGGGCGGCCTATTGTTGTTTAGAAGTTTAGATGTTTAGATGACAACGCAACAATTCATTAATGGTTACTATAACTTTACTGTTTAACAATTTTTTCCACAATTGTTTTGTTGGTATACATCATCTTTAAAATATAAATACCAGCAGCCTCCTTAACAAGATCAATCCTTATTTGCCTGCCGGCATTTCCGTTGTATCTTTTATCCCAAACCCTTTTCCCTGCAGCATTAAACACTTGTACAGCCTGCAATGCAGTAGGTGGT
>JANPNY010000350.1:0-1965 GCA_031427745.1 Chitinophagaceae bacterium
GAGCCATCGGTGCCACTACCTTAAACGAATACCAGAAATTTTTTGAAAAAGATAAAGCCTTAGAAAGACGTTTTCAAAGAGTATTAATAGATGAGCCGTCTATTGAAGATGCAGTGTCTATTTTACGTGGTTTAAAGGACAGGTACGAAACGTATCACCATGTACGGATTAAAGATGAAGCAATTATTGCTGCAGTGGAATTATCCCACAGGTACATCACCGATCGGTTTTTACCAGACAAGGCCATTGATTTAATTGATGAAAGTGCCGCCAAGCTTAGGCTGGAGATGAACTCCATGCCCGAAGAACTCGATAAACTGGAAAGGCAGATACGCCAGCTTGAGATAGAAAGAGAAGCCATAAAAAGAGAAAGTGATGTTGAAAAACTGAAGGAATTAAATACCGATATTTCTAATCTTGTTGTACAACGGGATACTTTTAAAGCCAAGTGGCAACAGGAGAAGGAAGTGGTAGAAAAAATTCAATCTGCCAAAAGCGAAATTGAAAATTTAAAGCTGGCAGCAGAAAAAGCAGAACGGGAAGGCAACTATGGAAGGGTTGCTGAAATTCGATATGGCAAAGTACAGGAGCAGGAAAAAATAATTGATGAACAAACCAGGCAATTGGATGAAATCAGTGAAAAGAGATTGTTGAAAGAAGAAGTAGATGCGGAAGATATTGCAGCTAATATTGCCAAGGTTACTGGTATTCCTGTGATGAAGATGTTACAGAGCGAACGTGAAAAATTATTATTACTCGAAGATGAGCTGCACAAAAGGGTAGTGGGCCAGGATGAAGCAATTGAAGCCGTAAGTGATGCTATCCGTCGCAGCAGGGCCGGGTTGCAGGATCCCAAAAAGCCAATTGGATCATTTATATTCTTAGGTACAACGGGTGTTGGTAAAACAGAGTTGGCTAAAGCTTTGGCAGATTATTTGTTTGACGATGACAGCATGATGACCCGGATTGATATGAGTGAATACCAGGAAAAACATTCTGTAAGCAGGTTGGTGGGTGCGCCTCCCGGATATGTTGGTTATGACGAAGGCGGGCAACTAACCGAAGCTGTGAGGCGTAAACCGTACAGCGTGGTGTTACTCGATGAAATAGAAAAAGCCCATCCGGATGTGTTTAATATTTTGTTACAGGTATTGGATGATGGCAGGCTAACAGATAACAAAGGACGGGTAGTTAATTTTAAAAACACCATCATCATAATGACTAGTAATATGGGTAGCCATATCATACAGGAAAATTTTGAAAAGGTGACTGAGTCTAATAAAGAGACCGTCGTAGAAAGTACCCGTGCCGAAGTAATCACCTTGTTGCGGCAAACCATTCGTCCGGAGTTTTTAAACAGGATAGATGAAATTATCATGTTTCAGCCGTTGATGAAGAGTGAGATAAAGGGAA
Source organism: Chitinophagaceae bacterium (assembly GCA_031427745.1). GTDB lineage: Bacteria > Bacteroidota > Bacteroidia > Chitinophagales > Chitinophagaceae > Ferruginibacter. The sequence continues at coordinate 1,414 of JANPNY010000350.1, forward strand.
TTATCAAAATTCAATTGGATGGTTTAGTGAAGTTAGTTGCAGAAAATGGCATCGAATTGTTGTTCAGTGAGTATGCACTTGATTATCTCGCCGAAAATGGATACGACCCACAATTTGGAGCAAGGCCGTTAAAGCGGCTCATTCAAAAATCTATCATCAATCAATTGAGCAAGCGGATATTAGCCGGAGATATTAATAAAACCAAGCCGGTGATGGTAGATGTATTTGATGGAACTGTGGTGTTCAGAAACGAAGGGGCAGTTGAAGTCTCCAATAAAACAAGTAAAGGAACTGTTAAAGTTGATTGATAGCAAGCCTGTAACTAGCTGATTTTAAGGATTGTGGAAAAACTGTGGAGGAATTTATTGCAAGTGTTTTAGGTAAAATGGCAAAAAAGTTTATCTTCAACCGCTTTCATAAGGGTTTTAAATCTATTTTCTGCATATTTTTTAAACTACTTCGTAAGTTGTTTGTTAAGAAGGCGTATCAAACAGTAATTATTTAATTTAAGTTTACAATTTAAAATATATAAAATGGCATTTAAAAAAGAGG
>JANPNY010000351.1:0-6037 GCA_031427745.1 Chitinophagaceae bacterium
CATTCATAATTCTTAATTCTTAACTCATAACTCATAATTTATAATTCTAAATTATTTGAGCAACTTTTTCCCTCTTAATAAATTTACCATAACCTTTTGAAACTTTGCATTCATTATTTTCTATGGCAACCTTACCTCTTAATAAAACAGTTTTTACTTTACCAGTAACTTCCCATCCTTCGTAGCCACTATAATCAACGTTCATGTGATGGGTAGCTGCAGATAGAATATGTTTTTCATTTGGGTCAATAATCACAATATCAGCATCACTGCCAACAGCAATGGTTCCTTTTCGTGGAAACATGCCAAAAATCTTTGCAGCATTTGTACTGCTTACTTCCACATATTTATTCAATGTGATTTTATTTTTTACCACGCCTTCACTAAATAATAATTCCATCCTGTTTTCAATAGCGGGATGGCCGTTTGGAATTTTTGAAAAGTCATCTTTTCCCATTAATTTTTGCTCCCACATAAAAGGGCAATGGTCGGTTGCCACTACTTGTACCAATCCTTGATTAATGCCTGCCCACAAAGTTGCCTGGTCTTTCTTCTCCCGTAAAGGTGGGCTCATTACCCATTTAGCACCATCTTCTTTTTCATACAAGGATGCATCAATAATTAAATATTGAATGCAGGTTTCAACAAAAGTTTTTTGGTTTCTACGGGTTGCATTGCGTACTGCATTTAATGCTCCCTCACAGGTTAGGTGTACAATATAACCGGGACAACCGGTAAAGTTTGCCATATCAACAAAACGCTCAGATGCCTCTGCTTCTGTTACTTCTGGTTGAGAGAGATAATGATACAATGGAGATAACTTTCCCTCTGCTCTATATTTTTGAACAAGGTAATCAATCATGTCGCCATTAGTAGCATGGACGTTAATTAAGCCGCCCTGCTTTTTTACTTCTTCCATCAGGCCAATCATCTGCCGGTCATCAATCATCAAGGCGCCTTTGTAGGCCATGAAAGTTTTAAAAGAGGTGATGCCTTCTTCTTCAATAAAATGTTGAATTTCTTTTTTTGTATCATCATTAAAATCTGTGACCGCCATGTGAAAACTGTAATCACCCACGCAATTATTATCACTCCTGCCCTTCCATTCATTCAATGCCGACTGAAGTGATTTGCCCTGTGTTTGCAACACAAAATCAATCACCATGGTAGTACCACCATACAAGGCAGCACGGGTTCCGGTTTCATACGTATCGCTACTGAAGGTTCCCATAAAAGGCATATCGAGATGTACATGGGGATCTATGCCGCCGGGCATTACTAATTTACCAGCAGCATCAATTACCGTATCTGCTTCTACAATTAAGTTTTTACCAATAGTAGATATGGTTTCCCCCTCGATGAAAATATCAGCAATGTAATCTGCATCTGCTGTGATGATGCGGCCGTTTTTTATTAATACTGAGACCCCCCCCCCCCCCGAAGGGGGGCTTTTGGACTCTGCTATTGCAGGATTATTTTCTAAGATACTGCTGTTCATTTTTTATTGTTTTATAGATATATAAATCCATCATCGTAATACTTCAATCTTGAGGTTTCAATTTAGCAAGTCCATACTGAATAAAGTTATTTCTTAAACCCAATACGTTCTCTTTCTTCCCAACCAATTTTTTTGGCATTTTCTTGTTCCCTTTCATCAAGAAGTCCCTCAATAGCATCATAAATGCTACTTAGCTGTACATCATGTTCATCAATACGTTCTTTTAATTCTTTCACCAACCCCAATACAGCATCATTTTTACTAAAAAACTTTTTTAAAGCAATAAAAGCCCTCACAATAGCAATGTTCATCTTTCTTGCTTTGGGGCTTTTTAAAATACTTGCCAACATTGTAACACCATGTTCTGTAAAAGCATAAGGAGGTGAACTTAGTTTTCTTCTTTTCTGGGATGATATCACAGACTGTGATATCAAGGCATTTCCATCATTCAATTCTATTTCTGATGATATCACAATTTGTGACATCATAGTCTTCCATTCTTTTAGAGTAAGCCGAAACATAAAATCTTTAGGGAAACTTGCTGCATTCCTTTTGACAGCCTGATTAAAAATTCTTGTTTCAACACCGTATAATTGAGCAAGGTCAAAATCAAGCATAATTTTTTCTCCTCTTACTTCATAAATTCTATCCTGAATTATTTGTGCTTTCATTGTTTATTATTTTTCATCAGCAAATAATATATTCCCCCACTAACCGCAAATCCAACAAACCAGGCATAATTATACAAATGGTTGATCCACTCCGGAAAAACGGTTGCATCTATCAATTTTATCTGCAACAAAAACCCCGGACCATTTGGAAAAATACCTAACAACAATGCAACAATAGCCTTAAAATTAAATCCTTTTGTATAAGTATATTCTCCTTGCTCCCTGTATAAATCTGCTGCGTTCAATTCTTTTTTTCTGATAAAAAAATAATCAACAATCATGATACCACCAACGGGACCCAGCAAACTTGAATACGCAATCAGCCACGTAAAAATATAACCGTTAGGATCTGCAATTAGTTTCCATGGAAAAATAATAATGCCGATAATGCCGGTGATATAACCACCCATTCTAAAATTAATTCTTGCAGGCGATAGATGTGCAAAATCATTTGCCGGACTTACAATATTGGCTGCAATGTTGGTGGCTAATGTTGAGATGATGATACCCATCATGGCAAAAGTTACCATCAGTTTACTATCAAACCTACCAGCCAGTTTTACAATATCCCATTCTGTTTGCCCGTAAATAATGGCTGTTGAAGAGGTTACAATTACTCCCACAAAAGCAAAGAAAGTCATCGCCGGGGGCAGGCCAAAAATTTGTCCGTTTACCTGCGCACTTTGCGATTTTGCATATCTTGTAAAGTCTGGAATGTTTAAAGACAAGGTTGCCCAAAAACCAACCATGCCCGTTAGTGCAGGAAAAAAATAATGCCAGAAATCTGCAGTAGTTGCAAACTTAGAGGGCTGACTTAATATCGGCCCCAGTCCTTTTGCGGCAATGATTGCCCAGGCCAATAAAGCAAGCGCTGCGATAGGTAAAAAAAACGCTTTAAAAACCAATAATTTTTTGATGCTGTCAACGCCGAGATAAATAATAAACATATTTAGTGCCCAAAAAATCAAAAAACAAATCATTGGCAAAGCTTGCGGAAATAGCGAGCTGCTATCTATTTCAGCCAATGAAGGATTCCATGCCCGTAGTATATTATACAATGATGCTCCACCAATCCAGGTTTGAATACCAAACCAGCCGCAGGCTACAATTGCTCTAAGCATTGCAGGTATGTTAGCGCCTTTTGTACCAAAACTTGCCCTTACAAAAACAGGGAATGGAATTCCATATTTGGCACCTGCATGTCCGTTTAAAATCATTGGAATTAAAACGATGCAATTACCAAGGAAAATAGTAAGTATCGCCTGCCACCAATTCATACCACCACCAATAAGTGAACTTGCCAGCATGTAAGTAGGTATGCAAAGGCTCATGCTGATCCATAAGGCTGCATAGTTCCAGGTTCCCCAGGTTCTTTTGTTTTGAGGAATAGCAGCAAGGTCTTTATTGATTAAAGAAGAGGCCTCCCTGCCCTCCAAAGGTGGGTTCTTGGAGTATGATATTTCTGGAGTATTATCTATCATTGAGTAGTTACTAATTTAAGTTTTTTGGGCTTCGGTACTTGTTGTATAGTATTACGAACATAGTAAATCCACACACGGCTAATAAGCAAACCCTCAAAAGCATCAGCCTCTTCGTAAGCCCCTCCTTTGGAGGGGTTGGGGGAGGCTCTATCCTTTGGAGGGGTTGGGGGAGGCTGCTTCATCCGCAATTTTAATCGCCTCGCTTATTATCGCCAGCCCTTCATCAATTTGCTCTTTGGTAACAATCAGCGGTGGCGCACAAAAGATGTAATTCCATCTTACAAAAGTGTACATGCCCAGTTCTTTAATTTTTGCAGCCACTTTATTCATCACCAGCATTTCATCTGGCTTTGCATTAAATGGTGCCATAGGTTCTTTTGTTGTTCTGTTCTTAACCAGTTCAATACAACCCAGCAAACCAGTATTTCTAAAATCACCAATGCTTGGGTGTTTGGCTTTTAATTTTTCCACCTGCTCTTCCATGTATTTTCCCATTACCACTGCATTCTCCAGCAAGCCATCTTCTTCATAAATTTTCAATGTCTCCAATGCAGCGGCACAGCAAACCGCATGAGCAGAATAAGTTAGTCCCAGCGGCATTACTACATCATCAAACTTTGCTGCAATTTTTTCACTCACCTGCAAAGCACCAAACGGAATATAGCCGCAGGTTAAACCCTTCGCCATCGCAATCATATCCGGAATAATATCATGGTTCTGAAACCCAAACCATTTGCCTGTACGGCCAAAGCCACTCATCACTTCATCCATGATCATTAAAATGCCGTGCTTTTTTGTAATTTCTCTTACTGCTTTCAGATAGCCTTTTGGATACTGCAGACATCCTGAGGTGCCCGACTCACCTTCCAGCAAAACCGCAGCAATATTATTTGGACCTTCATACGCAATAATACGTTCGAGAGAAGCAATAGATTCTTTCAACAAATTCTCTTCGCCATATTCCCAGCGGTATAAATTAGGTAAATCGAAATGTACAAAGTTGGGCGACTGCTGCGAATCTACCGGCAATTTTCGTGGATCGCCGCCAGCGGATATAACACCCATGGTTGCCCCATGATAAGATTGATAGCGGGTTAATATTTTATGCCGGCCGGTATATAACCTTGCCAGTTTAATACCGTTTTCAATAGAGGTTGCGCCGCACAAGGTGAAGAAAGATTTATTCAAATCACCGGGGCAGATCTCCGCCAGTTTCTTCCCCAAATCGGCACGTACTTTTGTAACGCAGCTCGGCGTTACATACGCCACTTGCTGCATTTGCCTCACAACGGCTTCGGTTATTCGCTGGTTGCCATGCCCGATATTCATGTTGATTAATCCGCTGGAAAAATCTATAATGCGGTTGCCATCGTAGTCATACAAGTACACGCCCTCCGCATACTTCACAGCAATAGGGTTGGTACCTTTTTGTTTGCTCCAGCTAAACAGGGTGTAGTCCTGGCTGTCGTTAATTATCTCTTCTGCTTCAGATACTGTTTGTGTTTGTGACATAATATGTTCCCCCATCCCCTAAAGGGGCGTTTTATGATGATTAATTTTTTTGTTACTATCATTTGTTTTTTATGGCGACATCGTTGCGTCGCACTCTTTTACTTTTGTTTCATTGGGCGGCTTTGCAGACCAATGATTTTAGCCTTATCTACGCTACATTTTATTTCTTAAAACCAATCCGCTCCCTTGCTGCCCAATCTATCTTTTTAGCCTTCTCCTCGGTGTTTTCATCCATCAGGTTTTCAAGGGCATCGTAAATGGCGCCTAACTGTACATCGTGTTCTCCCAACCTATCGAAAATCATTTTTATCTGTTCTGCAATTTTTTTATTGCCGTGCAATAGTTTTCTTGTTTCCACAAAAGCCCTCATAATGGCAATATTCATTTCAATAGCTTTGGAGGAGTTTATAACTCCGCTCAGCATGGCCACGCCTTGTTCGGTAAAAGCAAAGGGGTTAAACTTACTGTATTTCCCTTTCTTATAATTCTCTAAGATCACAAATTGTGATCTTAGAGAATTATATTCCTCCCTTGTCAATTGGAACATAAAATCAGGTGGAAACCTGTCGGCATTTCTCTTTACAGCCTGATTTAGTATCCTTGTTTCAACTCCATACAATTCAGCCAAATCCTTGTCCAGTAATACTTTCTGTCCACGAAGCAGGTAAATTTTCCTAATGATTATTTCATCAGGAATAATTTTCACAATGCCCTTTTTTGCTTTTGCCATAGCAGGTTTCATTAAAGATTATTTGGTTTAAGGTCACAATTTGTGACCTTGAAAGTTTAAGGTGCCAAATTGGTTCCTTAAAAAATTCCGCCCAGCGCGCCGGCCAGCCCATCGACGCGGCGCTGATGCGCGACGAATCGCTGGC
>JANPNY010000352.1:0-4338 GCA_031427745.1 Chitinophagaceae bacterium
AAAGAAGATGCCTAAAAAAACTCTGCAAATTCAGTGTTTTTTTAACTCTTTAATTCTGTTTAATGTTTCGAACTTATTTATAGTAGATACCTATAATGATTAACAAAAAACATTTGGAGTGTGATGATGTCAGGCAATCGAATTATTTACTTAATAAATCAAACAAAAGGCTGTTAAAAGCAAGCGTTTTTTTGTTTGCCGGTAGTATTAAAGCAAATGTTCATTGCTTAATAAAATTAGCGGGTGAAGAAAAGATTAACAGCCTTAAAATTCAACTAACTGCGTCGGGTATAAATACCACAAACTCTGAGCATTTATGGAAAAAGGATACTGGTAATTTATATCGGTAAGAAACTTAATACACTTATAGACGTGTAGTATAAAAACGTAGATTAATTAATTCAATGTGCCAGAAAGTTTACCTTTTTTGAATTTCAATTTCACATAAACCGAATAAATGAGGAGATCAATTTTGTATACTTGGCAAGTACCAGATATGGCGCCAAAAATTAGATAAATCTGAAGATTTTAAATTTATCAAAAAAAGTGAACTGGCTGGGACTCGAACCCAGGACCCATACATTAAAAGTGTATTGCTCTACCAACTGAGCTACCAATTCGTCCCGTTATTTATTTGGGATTGCAAAAATAGGGGAATTCAGTTTTAGCACAAAGTTTTTTAGAAATCTTTTTAAAGAAATATGTCTTTTAAAAAATAAGTTTGTGTAGCTACACCCGGTGAAGTAACTTATTTTTGTTCAATAATTTTTTTATGAGTAGCTTTTTTAAAGATAAAGTAGTTGTTATCACCGGTGGCACCAATGGCATCGGTAAGGCATTGATTGACGCATTAATACCCTTAGGTGCAAAAATTGCTACCTGCGGCCGCAGCCAGGACAGGCTGTACAACCTGCAGGTACAATACTCCCACTATTTAATGCACACAATGGTTGCTGATATTAGCCGTTACGAGGACTGCCGAAGTTTTATAAACTCCACCATCGACACATTTGGAGGAATTGATATTCTAATTAATAACGCCGGAATATCTATGAGAGCATTGGTGAAAGATGTAGAAATAGATGTTATAAAAAAAGTGATGGACGTAAATTTTTATGGCACGTTTACTGCACCAAACTGGCACTTGAATCTATCGTTGAACGCAAAGGAACCATTGCAGGTATATCATCCATTGCAGGATATAGGGGGTTACCGGGCCGAAGTGCTTACTCGGCCTCAAAATTTGCCGTTAATGGTTGGTTAGAATCTATAAGAACAGAACTATTGGATAGCGGTGTAAATGTTATGTGGGTAAGCCCCGGTTTTACAGAAAGCAATATTCGCAATGTGGCTTTGGGTAAAGACGGCCAGGTACTGGGAGAAGGATTAATGAACGAAGATACTATGATGAGTTCAGCCGAATGTGCTCAACACATTTTGATTGCCATAGAAAAAAGAAAACGCACCGTGGTACTTACTTTTACAGGAAAAAGAACTGTCTGGATGAACAAACTTTTTCCCTCATGGGCAGATAGTTTAGTGAAAAAATTCTTCTTTAAAAACGGTGAACTTGTTAAGTAGTCATCCTTTATAAAATTGGTGGATGATCTATTTTTAATCATTTTAAAATCCAGTAATTTCAAGCTTAATAAAAGATAATTTCATTTTTTAATTTTTTTACTGATTTTATAATCAATGGGCAATTGTAAACGCTCTATCATCTACCAATTAATTTTTCATTTCTCTTTAATATGTCGTTAGTAACACTTATATCAGATATTGGCCAACACGATTTTTTGGTTGGTGCAGTAAAAGGGCAATTGTTACACAGCAATCCTTCACTTTCTATCATTGATATTACTCACCAGCTTCCTCCTTTTAATTTTCCGCAGGCCGCTTATGTTTGCAGAAGTGCCATTAAAAATTTTCCCCCGGGCACATTGCACCTGGTATTGGTAAATCTTTTCGATCAAAAACCAGAGTATCTTTTACTTGCAGCACACAACGGTTATTATATTGGTTGTGCCGATAATGGCTTACTTACCATGATATTGGAAGAGATACCCCAACAGGTAGTTGCTTTGCGTTTAGAAAAAACAATCCCCAAAAACACCTTGTATTGTGCCCAGGTTTTTGCCAGGGCATTTGCAGAAATTGAAAAAGGCAAAAGCCTGGAAGAGATTGGAGATGCCACCGTATCCATCCAGGTAAAAAATGCCTTAAAGCCGATGCTGGGAAACAACTGGATGGAAGGGCATATAATTTTTATTGATAATTTTGAGAACGTAATTGTAAACATCAGCAAAGACGATTTTGAAACCCAGCGCAAAGGCAGGGGCTTTAAAATTGCGTTTAAAAGAGATGAAGTAATTGACAGAATCAGTGAAACCTACGCTGATGTGCCTGAAGGTGAAAAACTGGCTATATTTAATTCTGCAGGCTACCTTGAAATTGCTATAAATAAAGGCAATGCCGCCGGGCTACTGGGGTTGCAGGGATTTTCCGAACTTCAGCAGCAAAGTCCGAATCAGTATATCAACAACCGACTAATGTACCAGCGGGTAAAAATATTTTTTGACTAATTCAGATGCATTTTGCCACCATTACCTGTAGAAGTTATAGTACGCTCAATTGATCAACTACACCGAAACCAACTATTTGAAATTTATTAAAAATACCAGCACAGCAACATTAACAGATCAGGAATTAATTGCTGCTTACAAAAAAAGCAGTGATATGAATTTCCTGGGTACACTCTACCTACGATACATGGATTTGGTATTTGGTGTATGCCTTAAATATTTTAAGGATGCAGAAAAAGCAAAAGATGCGGTAATGGATATTTACCTGGAACTGTGCAGCAAACTGCTACACCACGAGGTAGAAAATTTTAAACCCTGGTTGCATGTGGTTACCCGAAACCATTGCCTGATGCAATTGCGGAGCCCTAAAAATTTAAAAGTGGGCGAATTCAATGCCAACTTTATGCAATCGCACCAAACTACGCATCTGGAAAATGAAGCATTAGAAAACGAAGCCTATTTTATTCAGTTGGAGCAATGCATGGAAACTCTGCCTGAAGATCAGCAACAAAGTATCCGGTTGTTTTATCTGCAAAAAAAATGTTACAACGAAATTGCAGTTATTACCGGTTACGAGTGGAACAAGGTGAGAAGTTACATTCAAAATGGTAAGCGCAACTTAAAGCAATGCCTGGAGGCAAATAACATTTTTGATGAGTAGCAAAATACTTTTTTTAGAATTTACTAATTTTATGGTGGCTCTTTAAAAGCTAATGAACAACGAAAAAAAACATATCATTTACAACGCAAAGGATATTGAACTATATCTTTCCGGCACTATGAGCAATGCAGAGATGCATGCCATAGAAAAAGCAGCCTTAGATGATCCGTTATTATCCGATGCCATTAAAGGGTATGATGCGGTTGACAATAAGGAATGGAACAAGGCGTTGGTGGAATTAAAAGAAAAAATTGCTGTTGCAGAAAACACGCCGGTAGTGTCAATCACTACAAATTCATTTGCCCGAAGATGGAGGGTTGCTGCCGCTGTTCTACTGGTTGGTTCAAGTATTACAATCGCCTATCTTTTTACCGCAAAAAACAACCCTGCTAAAGAGTCACTTGCTGCCAAAACCACTGCAAAAGAATCCAGTGAAACTGTCAGCAATCAATTGGCAACGACGGATTCTACCACCTATATTGCAGCCAATAATACGGCTGTTACAAATAGAAAAAAAGAACTGCTGATTGTAGCCATTGATACTAAGAATCCAACTGTAGATAAAAACAATTTAGCAACAGTTAAACAGGATAATCAATCCACTAACGATCATTTTGTATACCAGCCGGGCAATTCATCCGCACCTGCATCCAAGGGTATACAGCAAACAAATGATGATAAATCCTTCGAAGAAATTGCTGGGAAAAAAGCGATAACATCCAGCAACGAATTACAAAACAATTTGCCGAATAATGCATCCAACGAAGCAAATGTCGCTAACGTTAAAAGAGTTGATGGCAATGTAAATAATTTGGCTGCCCCCATTAACCAGCAAATCGGAGTACAGGTTAAACCCAGTAATTTTTTTAATGCGCAGGTGGTAGATGCAACCAATCATCCGCTGCCATTTGCACAAATAAAAACAACTGCACAAAAACCAATTGTTACTGATGCTAATGGCAACTTTAGCATTGCGGCTACCGATACATCAATGGCTGTAACAGTAACCGCAGCGGGGTATCTTCCAAAAAAATACCAGTTGCAAAATGCTGAAGTATCGCAAATTATCCGGTTAGAGGAAGATAAAACAGACCT
>JANPNY010000353.1:0-3812 GCA_031427745.1 Chitinophagaceae bacterium
TATTCCCAATACATTTACCAACATTAAAATAGAAATTCCTGCTTTGGGATATGTAGAAAATATCAGCAATATTCCTGCAGGTACAATCGTTACTTCTAATCCAATTCCAAAGTCTGGTGCACAGGACGCCAGGCTTTTAAGTGAGGGCCTTTTTACATCAGGAATTCATGTTACCAGCACGAGGTCGGTTGTGGCATACACCCATATTTACAATGGCAATGTTTCCGGCGCCACCTTATTGTTTCCTACCAACACATTGGGCAAAGAATATTACTCCATAAATTATAAACAGGTTTCTAATGAGGACTTTTCCAATAGTTTCTTTTTTGTAGTAGCAGCAGATACTGGTTCTACTACAGTCGAGATTACGCCCTCTGCCAATACACAAACTCATGCAGCCAACGTTCCATTTACAGTAACATTAAACCAGGGTGAAATCTATAATGTAATGGGGCAACTGAATGGGGGCAGTCCTGGTAATTTTACAGGTGTTGATTTAACGGGATCTAAAATCCGTTCTATTAGTAATGGAAGTATAACCTGTAAAAAAATTGCTGTTTTTTCCGGGTCGGGAAAAATAAAAATCAGTTGTTCCGCTTCCAATAGTTCAGATAATATTATTGCACAGGCATTCCCAAAAACTGCATGGGGAAAACGTTTTTTAACGGCTCCTACCCAAAGTATGCCTTTTAATTACTATCGCATTGCTGTAACAGATCCTTACACAATTGTTAAACTGAACGGGGTGGTACAGACAGGTTTGTTAAATAGTTTTTATTATGATTTTCCGATTAGTGATAAACCTCTGTTAATAGAAGCGAACCAGCCAATAATGGTGGCACAATACATTACCACTGCCAGTACCTGCGGTAATAATTTTATTGGCAGCCTTGGCGATCCTGAGATGATATATTTAAGCCCGGTTGAACAAACCATCGACGAAGTATTGGTTAACTCAACTCCTAATGCCAGCATACTAGATCATTGGATCAATGTAATTATTAAAACCTCGGCAGTAGCATCTTTTTCCGCAACCGGTACAGCAGGTAGTTACACTTTTGTTCCTCATCCGCAGGATGCCAGTTATAGCTATGCTCAAATTCCGGTTATATCCGGGGCACATACATTGAAGGCTGATAGCGGATTTAATGCCATTGCCTATGGATACGGTGGTTTTGAATCGTATGGTTACAATGCAGGTACAAACCTGAAAGATTTGTACAACTTTATTACGCCTATAAACCCATTAAATATTTCGGGATTAAATACTGCATGTGCCTGCACGCCTTTTTATTTTTCCATCACCTATCCTTACCAACCGCTCACATTATTTTGGGATTTTAAAGGCTTTCAAACGCCCAATATTTCTATTGCCAACCCGGTAGCCGATAGTACCTATTTTATCAATGGTAAACAGGTGTGGCGGTACAAATTACCAACAGCCAATTCCTATTGCCCGTACGGGAATTATCCCCTTTCTATAACAGCAGGCACGGCCGGAACGGATGGTTGTGGCAACACCCAAACAAAGGATGATACCATTTTTGTAAAGAACCCACCGGCAACTAATTTTGAATGGACACACAATGGTTGTGTCTCAGACTCTGTAAAGTTTACCGACATTTCTACCTACGATGAAGGTACTTACTCCTACCGATGGACATGGGATTTTGGCGATGGTTCTGTAAGCAACCTGCATAACCCGGTACACAAATATGCAAGTGCCGGAACGTATGAAGTAAAGTTTAGTTTGATCAGCAATGTTGGCTGCATCAGTAGTATTTCCACCAGGCAAATAGTTGTTACGGAAGTGCCGGTTGCCAGCTTTACTATTTCTACACTGTTGTGTGCAGATATGGCTGTAACCTTTACGGATCTGTCTTCTATATCGCCGCCGGGTATTATTGATAAAAGTTATTGGAATTTTGGTGATGGTACCAGCGATACTGTTGCAAACAATACAACCCAATCGCATAGTTATATAAATGCAGGCGTCATTACAACATCGTTACAAGTGGCCACAGCCAGCGGTTGTAAAAGCAGTAGGATTGCAAAAACATTTACCATCAACCCCAACCCGGTAGCCGGTTTTATTATGCCGGCCGTTGTTTGTCTGCCGTACCAGGCAGCTCAGTTTACAGATGCAAGCACTATTGCCGATGGAACACAGGCTGGTTTTAGCTGGAAGTGGACCTTTGGCGAACCATCGTCCGGCAACCTCGATACAGCCATTGTAAAAAATCCGACTCATTTGTACAGCTCGGGTACAGGACCCTACACAATACAACTGCAGGTTACCAGCCCCGCAGGTTGTGTGGATGATACCGTTTTGCTGTTTAAAAATTTGTACCCAATGCCCACCGCTTCATTTAACCTGGTTGCAGAAAACTGTTTAAATGTTGCAACAGATTTATCCAGCTCCAGCAACGGGCAGGGGAGTGTGGTAACCGACTGGTTTTGGAATTTTGGAGATAACACTGTACAAGGCAAGGGGCAAATTTTAAACCATACCTACCTTGCAGCGGATACGTTTTTTATTAAGCATTGGATAAAAACTGATAAAGGCTGTTTAAGCGATACAAGTACAAAGCAAGTAATCATTAATAGTTTACCTGTTCCTTCTTTTTCGGTATCTCCACCTACCTGCGAAAAAAATAATTTCAGTATTACAGACCAATCAACAACTGCCTCCGGAAATATCAATCAATGGTTATGGAGTTTTGGCAATGGCAGGCCAGATTCTTTAATCAATAATGGGAATCCATTTTTGCACCAATATGCTAACGCCGGTACTTACTTGGTAACGCTGCAAGTGAAGACTGATAAAGGCTGTGCTAATGCTTTATCCCTTTCAAAAAACATTATAGTAAGTCCTTTGCCAACGGCGGGTTTTGTATCTCCCGAAGTTTGCCTTAGTGATGCATCAGCTATTTTTATTGATACCTCGGCGATAGTATCGGGCAGTATCACTAAATGGGCCTGGAATTTTGGAGATGCTAATGCTACTCCTGCTAATAATATTTCTAATTTAAAAAATCCATCCCATCGCTACAGTGCTATTGGAAATTATACAGCAACAATGGTTATAACCAGTAACAATGGCTGTGTAGATTCATTGGTGCAATCCTTTACAGTTAACGGCGACAAGCCGCTGGCTGATTTCACTATTCAAAACCTTTCCGGTTATTGCGGCAATGATTCTGTGAAGATAAAAGATAACTCCACAGTTAATTTTGGTAATATCACCAAGGTGCTTATTTACTGGGATAACGTGAATGCCCCAGCAGTTGTTGAAACAGATGATTTGCCTGCATTGGGTAAATTGTACAAGCATCGCTATCCGGGTTTTCAATCGCCACTTACAAAACAATTTAGTATAAGGTACCTCGCCTATTCCGGCGCAACCTGCACCAACGAAAAAATATTGAAGGTTACTGTTTTTGCTGTGCCAAAGCTGGTTTTTAATTTAATACCGGATGTTTGTCTTGATGCGCTTAATTACCAGGTAACGCAGGCAGCAGAAACGGGTGCTGTGCCGGGCACCGGCGTTTATTCGGGCGCTGGAATAAACAGTGCAGGACTGTTTACACCTGCTGCCGTTGGTGCTGGAAATTACCCCATTAAATACACGTTTACTTCCAATGCCGGTTGTGTGGACAGCGCATTTCAAACGATAAAAGTATTGGCACCAGCAATTGCTAATTTTGGCAGCAGTACGCCTGTTTGTGCTGCCAACGCAGTTTCGTTTACCGATTCCTCAACGGTGCCTGCCGGAGTAGGCAGCATTAGCACCTGGAGCTGGAATTTTGGTG
>JANPNY010000354.1:0-4253 GCA_031427745.1 Chitinophagaceae bacterium
GTCGATCTGATTGAGTTTCTACAATGCCCCAGCTTTTATCAATGGCCAATTGACAGCTTTCCATTTGCATGGTTTCAATCAGCCAATCTGCATTAGCTTCATTTTCGTTGGTTGAATAAGAGCAGGTAGAATAAATCAATAAGCCAGCTTCTTTTAATGAAGGCAATGCATCCGTTAAAATCCTTTGCTGGCGCATACTACAGCCTTCAACATGTGGCTCATTCCATTCGTTTATGGCATTGGGGTCTTTTCTAAATAAACCGCTTCCACTGCATGGTGCATCCACTATCATCACATCGAAATAATCGGGTAAACGCTTAAAATGTACAGGATCGTTGTTGGTGACAACCACATTGGCAGCGCCCCATTTGGTAATGTTTTCTACCAAAATAGTTACCCTGGCTTTAATCAATTCATTACTTACCAACAGGCTTTCGTTGCTGATAAGCGATTGTATCAAGGTGGATTTACCACCAGGTGCCGCACACAGGTCTAATACTTTTATGGGTTTACATAAATCGATCGTTTGTTTTAATGCCTGTTCCAGAAACATACTGCTGGCTTCCTGAACATAATAAGCACCTGCATGAAAAAGAGGGTCGAGTGTAAAGGAAGGCCGCTCGGCTAAATAAAATCCGTTTTGGCACCAGGGTATTTTATCAATGCTAGATGGTTGATCGCTGCCAGATGTAATCTGCTGAAAGAATTCTTCCTTTATTTGCTTAAATGGATTCAGTCTGATAGAAGTTACCTGCTCGCCACTTTCATGTATTTTTTCAAATGCTTCTTTATTAAAGCTATCCAGGTGTTTAAGCGAATTGAGGAAGGCGGAAGGTAACTGCAAAAGGTTGAATATTTTGATGGATGCAAATATCTGTAATTAAAATACAGCAGCTAAATCAGTTTCTAATCCGGCAATAAAATCATTAAATCGCAGGTTTTACTATTTAGTTATTGCCATTTAACCAGCCATTTAAAAGAAGCCAGTTTTTACACCTGTCCATCCATAACTCTTTACTGTTTTTCATATACAAACCAAAGCCATGGCCGCCGGATTGATACAGGTGCAGTTCTGCCGGTACCTTATTTTTAACGAGTGCATTGTAGAACTCAACGCTATTCATCGGACTAACACCGTCATCGTTACTGGAATGAACCAGGAATGCTGGCGGTGTTTCTGCTGTTATTTGCAACTCATTTGAATATTCCTCTTTTTTTTCCTGCGTTGCATTGTTGCCAATAAGTTGCGCTGCCGAGCCCTGGTGACCTATGCCAGGCATAAAGCTAATAACGGGATAAATCAGTATCATAAAATCGGGCCGCAGGCTTGTATTGTTTGCATTGGGAATACGCACTTTTTTAAAATGTGTACCGGTGGTAGATGCAAGGTGTCCTCCTGCAGAAAATCCCAGCACACCAATACGTCCGGGATTGATATTCCATTTTGCAGCATTTTCCCTCACGGTTTTTATTGCTTGTTGTCCATCCTGCAGCGGACCAATTTCTGTGTTTATCATCCATGCTGTATTGGGTATACGGTATTTTACAACAAATGCCGTAACACCTATTTCTGTAAACTTCTTTGCTACATCCGATCCTTCGTGTACCGTTGCTTCAATCCAATAACCACCTCCGGGAAAAATGATAACAGCTGTTCCATTTGCCAGGTTTTTTTGCGGCTGATAAACAGTGATTGTGGGTCTTGAAATTTTACTGATGATATTTACGCCATCCCGGAAAGAAGCCTCCTCTTCATCAATTGAAGGTTTGCTGTTTGGGATACTGTCGGGGTATAATGGTAAAATTGTCTGACTAATCACCTGTTGAAATATTAAGAGAGTAAATAAAAAAAGCAGCGATATTTTTACATTCATAAACGGTATAAAAAAAGTAACAACCAACAGGGTTGACTGTTACTCCGGATTTTAAAAAGCGGTTACTTAATTATTTTTTAGTTGCTCTTTTTTTTAATTCCTCCACCGGCATATTGTTCATTCTGCCAACGGGTTGTTTGCCACGATAGGTAATTACTCTCAGCATATTCGCATCTACGGGCACTGTAAGTGGTCCTGTATATTTTGGATAAAAATGATCAGGATAGGAGTTATCGAAACTGTAATAAATATCCAGCCCTTCTATTTCAGTATTCAAACTCACCACTAATTCTCCTTTATCATTTTTGCGTACCATAAAATCAGCATCATACATGCTGGGTGCATATTTAATTTCAGCAACATCCAATCGTTTAAAATGATCTTCTATTTTTCCGCTAAAGCTTTTCCAGTTCTTTTTAGCAGCAGGGCTCCAGGCTATTTCACTAATGGCAAATGATCTTGGCCACGTCATGTACTGCACCTGGCGGTAGTTGTAAACCTGCTCTGTCCATAAATTACCCTGTATACCTTTTACCAGTTTTTCGTTGATGCCTTCAGAAACCGGTTCGTAAGAATAAGTTTTATTAACCCTGAGCGATGCATATACTTTCGGCTCCATAATGGCATCGCCTTGCATATAGTCAAGATAAACAAACGTGGTAGGACTCATCACCACCTCATGTCCTTTATTGGAGGCTTCAACGCCGCCCTTGGTGCCACGCCAGCTCATAATGGCTGCGGTGGGGGAAACGCCACCTTCTAAAATCTCATCCCAACCCATCATTTTTTTCCCCTTGCTGTTTACAATTTTCTCTACCCTGTTTTCAAAATATCCCTGCACCTGGTCCATTGTTTTCAGTCCTTCCTTTTGCATGAGTGCCTTTACCGCATCACTTTTTTCCCAAAAGTTTTTAGCGCATTCATCTCCGCCTACATGTATATATTCAAACGGAAATAATTGAGCAACTTCTGTAAATACTTTATCAAGAAAAGGATATACTTTTTCATTGGCAGGGCAAAGAGTGTTGTCTATTAAAGCAACAAAATGCGGACCGCTCCAATCCATAATTTCTTCACCGGAACGAACCTTGTAATTTTCTGCCCCGGGTGTGCAGGATAGTTCCGGATAAGATGCTACGGCTGCAAGGCTATGACCCGGAATATCAATTTCCGGCAATACATTTACAAACCGGGTTGCAGCATAAGCAACCACTTCTTTAATGTCCTCCTGTGTGTAAAACCCGCCGTAGTTGCGGGGCTCATCTGTACCAATAGGAGAAAAGTCACCAAAATGACCAATACGTTTTGCATTCCATGCACCAACACTTGTTAGTTTTGGTAATGATTTTATTTCAACACGCCAGCCTTCATCATCTACCAGGTGCCAGTGAAATAAGTTTAATTTATAAGCAGCCATCTCATCAATAAAATTCTTTACTTCATCTTTTGTAAAAAAGTGGCGACTTACATCGAGCATGATTCCTCTCCAGCCAAAACGTGGATAATCTGTAATCTCCACACAGGGAGCCGACCATGAAATATTTTTCACCAATTGTTTGCTTACAATTTCTTTGGGTAAGAGTTGTAGTAGCGTTTGAACACCATAAAATAGGCCTGCAGGCTGATTGGCTTTGATGATGACGTTTTTTGGCGTAACAGATAATTGATAACCTTCTTTGCCCAATGTATTATTAGCAGTGGTATTAAGTACCAGCTGTATATTTGCTGTAGCTGCATTTGCTGAAAGTTTAACAATATAGCCGGTTGCAGTAGTTAGTTTTTTCTGCAGCTGGGTTGCGGCAAATTGTACTTCTTTGTTGCCGGAAGAGCTGATATTGATTGTTTTGGGCAATTGAAATTTTCCGGGTTTTTGAGCCATTTGTACGGGTTCCGGAATGATGGAAATGGGTTGTTGCTGACTGAAAGTAATAGCAGTTGTGCTGCAGCATAGTGCGAGCGAAAGAATTTTTTTCATATAGTTATTGTGATTTTTGAAATATTTTTAAAATTACTTCATAATTATTGATTCGGCTCAATCTGTAAAAATTAAATTCAAAAAAAAAAATAAAATATGTCATTACAATTAGATCGTTCTGTTTTTGGTAATCCCGTAAATGCAGGCAATGTATTAAGTTATGAAGATGCTTACCGGTTATTAAATGATTGGGTAAAAAATGATCGCCTAAAACTACACATGAAACAGGTAGCTCATTTAATGAAAAGCTGGGCTGCAGAAAAGGAAGGACTGAATGAAGCCGATCAATGGCGCTGGGAAATGGCGGGCCTGTTGCATGATGCAGATTGGGACCAGTGGCCCGATTTACATTGTAAAAAAATAATTGAAGAACTGGAAACCAGCAATATTGATCCGGAAATTAT
>JANPNY010000355.1:0-4430 GCA_031427745.1 Chitinophagaceae bacterium
GACCTTGACTTTGGGGGCTGCCTTGAGCGCATGTTTTAATGCAGGCTGTTGTTACGGCCTGCATTTTTTTTAAAACAAATAAGGGTAGTTGTATTAATATCTTTTACTTTGTCGAAATTTTGAAATGGATACCTACCTACACCACGATCACATAGAATCGCATTTAAAAAGTTCTGATATGCTGAGGGATATTGTCATTGGCATGAGTGATGGGCTTACTGTTCCCTTTGCATTGGCGGCTGGTTTAAGTGGTGCTGTAAGCAGTAGCGCCATTATTGTAATTGCCGGTATTGCTGAAATTTGTGCCGGTAGTATTGCGATGGGACTTGGGGGTTATTTAGCCGGCAAAACAGAGCAGGACCATTACAGCAGCGAACAAAAAAGAGAATATGATGAAGTGGAAAACCTGCGCTACAAAGAGCTGGAAGAAACTAAAGAATTTTTTGCCAGTATCGGTTTAAGTGCGGCTTTGCAGGAGCAGGCTACAGCGGAAATTGCACAGGATAAGCACCGCTGGGTAAACTTTATGATGAAGTACGAACTTGGTCTTGAAAAGCCAGATCCGAGGCGGGCAACCAAAAGTGCCTTGAATATTGGTTTATCATATATAGCCGGTGGTATTATTCCCCTAAGCCCATATTTTTTTATTAGTAACGCTCCTGAAGCTTTAGTAATATCAGTAGTGGCTACCCTTATTTGTTTGTTTGTATTTGGTTATTTTAAAAGCAAAATAACAGGCGTAAATGCCTGGATGGGAGCACTTCAGGTAACTATGATTGGTGCTATGGCAGCGGCGGCGGCGTTTGGTGTTGCAAAATTAATCGGGGGTTAATATTGCTTTGTAATCGTATAAAATTTTACTGCTTATTTACCATTTTTATAAACACTTCCGTACCACTTCTGGATGCAATGGAATTGTAGCACGGTGCCATAATTTCAATTGCAAAATAAGCCTGAAACAATTCTCTGTATTCGCTTTCGCTACCTCCAAAGGGAGGGCCGCCTTCAAAAAATTTGTTGAATAATACCCCCACCAGTTTACCCCCTGGCTTTAAAAGCTCGTGCATTTTTGTTGCATAGCGGTTTCTTAAAAAAGGATCCAGCGCACAGAAAAAGGTTTGTTCAATCACCAAATCATACAATGCATGATGTTCAAAAAAATCACCGCAAATAACTTGTAACCCTTTCTGCAGATATTCTCCAAACTGTATGGATAACTTTTCGCAAAGTACCGTTGAGATATCAATGAGTGTGATATTGCTGAAACTATTTTGTAATAAATAGTCAGCCTCGTAACTATTGCCACAACCTGGGATTAATATCCTAATTTCTTTATTGGTTAACTGGTCGATATAGTCCTTTAATGGAGTAGTAATAGCACCTGTATCCCAGGCTGCTGTTTGGTTGCTGTAACGATTGCTCCAGTAATTATCATCTAATGGCATTAGAGACGATGTTTGATGTTGGATGAAATATTCTCCACTGTCCAGTCGATCTTTTGTTGAAAAGGATGCTTGCGAACAGGGCAGTTTTGCTTGCTGCAAATGGCGCAGCTAAAATCAAGGCAGCCATCAGTATGTACAAATAGTTCGATAGATTCGCCATATTCCTTTTTTACCAGCTCGGATAAAACATCAATTTCATGATGAGCTTCATGGATATTCAGGTACCAGGGTACGGTGAGATGACAATCCAAATGCAGCGTACTTCCGTATTGTATAATGCGTAGGTTATGCAGGTCAATCCAGTTTTCGGGCCTTTCGATGTTTAACTTTGCAACCATTTTATTGATGAGCGTATCATCGGCTTCATCCATAATGCCTGAAATGGAAGTACGAACAATTTTGTAACCTGTAAACATAATGATGAATGCGAACAGTATGGCCACAGCCGAATCTATCCACAACCACTTTGTAAAATAAAGTAGTACAAGGCCTACAATAATCCCCAATGTTGAATAGGTATCTGTTTGCAAATGTTTACCACTGGAGATCAACACCAACGAGTTGTTTTTTTTACCTGCATTGATACAAAAAGCACCGGCAATATAATTAATAACACCTGTGGCTGCAACCAAAGCAATACCATAGTCCAGTTGCTGTATTACGTGTGGATGAATAAGGTTATTGATGGCCTCAAAAATAATGACAAAGCCAGCAACGGTAATGAACGTACCTTCTACTGCAGCCGAAATAAATTCCGCCTTACCATGTCCGTAAGGATGATCTTTATCTTTTGGTTTGGCGCTTACATACAGGCTATAAACGCCTATCAATCCGGCCAATACATTTACCGTACTTTCCAGTGCATCGGTTAAAATGGCAACGGATTGAGTGATGTACCAGGCTATTATTTTGGTAACAAACAGTACAATGCCAACGAGCGTAATTATTTTTTGAAGACGTAGATTTTGCCTGGCTGTTTGCAATGGATTTAATTTTCGGCGCAAATATACCAGCTATTTTTTGCTGCTGACTATTAATAATGAGAATAGGCTTAATTGGCAGAAAATCAGAGGTCTTTTTGATTTTTTACTTTGATTGTCCGCCCTGAAAAATTACTGCTACAATGTCTATTGCACCCGTTGAAATGTCCTATATTAAACGTAATCCATCCAAGATGGCAATGCAAACGTGTTAATGGTCTTTTCTTTTTTACTTTTTACTTTGCTTTGTATGGCGTTCGTACATTTGCAAACTTTACATGTATTGTTATTTGTTGCCCAAAGATATGATGTACACGAGTGCGACGCCCATGAAGCTGCACAAAGTATAGATGTCGGGTTCAAAAAAAATTAAAGTCATCCCGTTTATTGCGGTGAAAAATATTATGGAACTAAGCAAGAATTTTATAGCAGCCGAAGCAGAAGCAAAGTGGTATCAGCATTGGCTGAACAAAGGATATTTTAACAGCACGCCCGATGAACGGGAGCCTTACACAATTGTAATTCCGCCGCCTAACGTAACCGGAGTTTTGCACATGGGGCATTGCCTTAACAATACCATACAGGATATTCTTATCAGACGGGCAAGAATGCAGGGAAAAAATGCCTGCTGGGTTCCGGGTACAGATCATGCAAGTATTGCCACCGAAGCAAAGGTGGTTCACATGCTAAGGGAGAGGGGTATTGCAAAATCGTCTTTAACAAGAGATGAGTTTTTGGCTTACGCCTGGGAGTGGAAAGAGAAATACGGCGGCATTATTTTGCAGCAATTAAAAAAATTGGGTTGCAGCCTTGATTGGAGCAGAACGTCTTTTACCATGGACGAAGACTATTACAAAAGTGTAATAAAAGTTTTTATTGATTTACATGAGAAGGGGCTTATTTACCGGGGCAAAAGAATGGTAAACTGGGATCCGGCAAGCCAGACTGCCTTAAGTGACGAAGAAGTAATTTTTAAAGAAATTGATTCTAAATTATATTTTGTAACCTACAAATTTGCGGACGATAATTCCCTCAGTTCAGGAGATAGGAGCGGCATCACCGTAGCCACCACACGGCCAGAAACTATTTTAGGCGATGTAGCTATTTGTGTACATCCTGCGGATGAACGGTACAGTCATTTAATTGGAAAAGAGGTAATTGTGCCTATCATTAACAGAAAAATTCTAATTATTGCAGATGAATATGTAACACCTGAATTTGGTACAGGTGCCTTAAAAATTACCCCGGCACATGATAAGAATGATAACATGCTGGGGATTAAACATCAGCTAAAAGCAATTGATACACTTGATGTCACTGGTAAATTTACCGCAGCTGAATTGGTGGAAGACAACCCGTCTAACTTGGTACTTTCCTACGTTGGGGTTGATCGTTTTGAGCTGAGAAAAAAGATAGCAGAAGACATTGCAGCACTTGGCCAGGTTGAAAAAATTGAAGATTACAAAGGGCAGATAGGAACCAGTGAAAGAACCGGTGCTGTTATTGAAAGCAAACTGTCGTTACAGTGGTTTATCGATATGCAACAGTTTCTGGAAAAAAATCCGGAAACGCTGCAAACTGTGTTGGATGATACCATTGCATTTCATCCGGCCAAAGCAAAAAATACCTACAAACACTGGCTGGAAAATATTAAGGACTGGTGCATAAGCCGACAGCTTTGGTGGGGCCAACAAATTCCTGCATGGTACGATGCAGACGGTAACTGTGTAGTGGCTGCAACCAAAGAAGAGGCGTTTGAAAAATTCCAGGGTCAATGGGCAATTGTCAATGGTCAATTGGGAGATGCTGCAAGTCAGCATTCGACATTCACCATTGATGATATTAAGCAAGATGAAGACGTACTCGACACCTGGTTTTCCAGTTGGTTGTGGCCAATGGAAGTTTTTAAAGGAATTAGTAATCCGGGCAATAAAGATGCTGCTTATTATTACCCCACCACCACATTGGTTACCGGGCAGGATATCATTTTCTTTTGGGTAGCAAG
>JANPNY010000356.1:0-25089 GCA_031427745.1 Chitinophagaceae bacterium
GAAGCATTTTCTACCGGATCCCATGCCCAGTAGCCACCAAATGAAAGCGATTCGTACGCCCATTTACCACCCATCATAATACCAACACCTAACACACAGGCACTAAACAGGGCATAGGGAATCGCTTGCTGAACCCAATCACCAAAGCGCTTTGTCTGCATGCCTGCATAGGCATAAGCAAAGGGCACAATGGTGGATGCAAAGCCTAAGAATAATACCGGTGGATGAATCACCATCCAGTAATTGCGTAGTAATACATTGAGCCCTACACCATCTTTTATCAAGCTCAGGTACTCGGGCCTGCTGAAAACAGGTCCGTTAATTTCGTTACGGGTTAACACAAACGGGCTGTTGCCAATTTTAGTTCCAAAAATGTATAAGCCCATAATCATCATGGCTAAAAAAACCTGGGCAGCACTCACTACTGTCATTACAGGCGCTTCCCAATCTTTACTTTTATAAATAAGAAAAATACCCATCAGGCAATGCCAGATGGTCCATAGCAAAAAGCTACCACTCTGGTCTTCCCAAATGCAAGCCAGCAGGTATTTAAACTCTAATTCTTTTGATGTGTGTTTGTAGGCGTAGAGGTATTCAATGTAGTGATTACTGCACAGGTAGAATATACTACCAAAAACGGTAAACACCGCCGCCACCTGAATGTAGAAATTTATTCTTGCAAATTTTATCCAGGATATTTTTTCTGAAATATCTTTTTTATTGGCTGCAAGTATGTATCCAATGGTTGCCAGCAGAGAGGTGGTAAACGCCAGCAATACAAAAAAATGACCCCACTTACCCAAGCCTAAATGTTCGCCTTCAAATTCCATTAAGTTCTTGTTTTGATTTTGTAAAAAGGGATAAAATCTTTAACCCTTAACAGCTTTGCGACTGCTCAAATTGAATGTTATTTCTTAGAAAATCTTATCGGCACCTATTTACCGGTAGCACCCCCAACCGAAGCTTGAGGAGTTTCCATCATTTTCTCAAGCTGTTTTTTATCATCTTTATATTTGCTTGGGCACTTTAATAATATTTCACTGCATTCAAAAACATCTCCTTTCATCTTGCCTTTTAGTACAACCCGCTCACTGTGTTCCAGTTCGGTTGGCTTGGTGTTGTGGTACACTACTTTTGTAGAACCACCCAGGCTATCGGTTGCTGTAAAGGAAAGAAAGTTGGGATCTTTTGCAGGATTATATTCAATTGGATAAGCCTTATCCAGTTTAGCAATCAGGTGTACAAATTTCCCTTGCTTATTTTTGGCAGATTGTATGGTATCGTAGGTTGAAAAATCTGCTGAAAACATCAGTAAACCACTAATTGCAAATGCGATTACTACCAACAGGATAATATGTGTTCTTTTCATGGTATTTTCTTTTGCGAAGCAAAGTTAAAACAAATGCACTTGCCTATACTTTATTTGTTTAACTATCACTACATTTTAACCTTCCCTTACGCAAACGCAAGGGCAATTCTTCAGATTGAAAAACAGTCTTTTATGTAAATATTTAAAAAACTAAATGCCTGTTGAAAGCAGGTGGCTTATATTTGTACCGTTTTTTACAGAAAACATCTTCTGTACACCAATTATTTAAACAACAGTAATGACTGATCTCTCTCAATTTGACCCCAACTCCGTGGGTAATCCCAACAATAATATTTTTGGTTTACCTTTTACCGAAGAAGAAGCCCGGCTTGTAATAATGCCCATACCCTGGGAAGTAACCGTAAGCTACAACGCAGGCACAGCAAGAGCTCCGGAGCATATTTTTAAGGCAAGCCTTCAGGTAGATCTTTTTGATCCCGAATATAAAGACGAGTGGAAGCAAGGTTATTTTATGCGGAGCAGTGATAGAAAAATATTGATGAAGAGTGATTATTTACGCAAAGAAGCAGAACTCTACATTAACTACATATCAGGTGGCGAAGATGTTAATGCTAACAAGTTTATGTGTAAAACCCTTAAGGAAGTAAACGCCGGTGGTTTGTTCCTAAACGAATGGGTTTACGAACAAACAAAAGACCTGATGGCAGCAGGCAAATTGGTTGCTTTACTCGGTGGTGACCATAGTACGCCATTGGGCTACTTTAAAGCCATTGCTGAAAAACATGGAGATTTTGGAATTCTGCAGATAGATGCCCATTGCGATTTAAGGGTTGCCTACGAAAACTTTGTTTATTCACATGCTTCGGTTATGTACAATGCCTTAAAAGAAATTCCACAGTTAAAAAAATTAGTGCAGGTTGGTATAAGGGATTACTGTGAAGAGGAATGGGATTTTATTAATGCAAACACAGACAGGGTTGCTACCTTTTTTGACCAGGATATTAAAGAACGTTTGTATGATGGTGATACCTGGCAAAAAATCACCGACCAGATAATAGATCATCTTCCGGCCAACGTATTTATCAGTTTTGATATTGATGGTCTTGATCCTAAACTTTGTCCGCATACCGGTACGCCGGTACAGGGAGGTTTTGAAACGGAAGCCATATTTTATCTCTTTAAAAAAATACAAAAATCCGGCAGAAGAATAGTTGGGTTCGATTTAAATGAAGTAGGCATAAGCCAGGATGAATGGGACGAAAATGTGGGTGCCAGGTGCTTATTCAAATTGTGTAATTTATTGGTCGCTTCTAACCGGGCATAGCCTGTTAAATAAAGCTGGCCTGTTATCTGGCGGGCAAATGTGTACAATTATAAACCGGTATTTTACCAACCAGCAAAGCATGTTTTCTATCCCACTAAAAAATAACAGCCGGGAAATTGATATAGTCGTCACTCGGTCGTTGCTGGCTTTGGCAGGGATAGCCGCCTTTGTTTACAGAGCCGGCAATTATGTTGGTGTCAACCTCATTGTTGGTAGTGTATTGTTTGCTTCAGCATTTTTAGTAGATTATTTATTTAATACATTGAAAGTAAAAAAGATGGTACTGCTTGCACTAGCTGCGTTGATGCTGTTTATCTCAACACACTCCGTTGGATTTGCGCTAGTACTGGTGCTGGTTGCAATTACGTCCTCTCTTTTGGATAAAAAGCCATTAATAATTGTAGATGCATCCGGCGTATCCATACAACGGGCTTTGGGAATTAAAAACTATCCGTGGAACCAGTTTAATAATATCATCTTAAAAGACAACCTTCTTACACTCGATTTTAAAAACAACCAGCTACTTCAATTAGAGCCGGATAGTACAGCAACAATTAATGAGCAAGCATTTAATGATTTTTGTAAAAAGTATTTGTTGGTTTAAGCAGCATTTACAAATCGAAGAAGTTCCTGGTACGGTTTACTTTAATATCTCTTAGCAACGCAGATTTTGGACTGATAACGATACTAAAAAACCGCTGTGTACCAACAGGAGAAAGATTTATAGACATTTGCCAGCAATGCATTTCTCTTGAAATGGAGATAGATATCATGCCCAATTGTTTAGTAGTAAAATTGTAAATACCGTTTAAACCAACCTGCCATTTGGGGGTAAGGCTAAGTGTGCCGTTAAAATTCATATCAGAACTCATTTCGATATCATACTTCTTTTTTAAACGGTTAAACACAGAATTAAAACGGAGCGAATACCCAAAATTTACTGACCATGGTATGCTGAAATCTACAAAGTCGGCGGGGTTATTACTAATGTATGCAGCCTCTGCTTGTTCATCAGTAACAGGTAAACCCGTATAGGGATTTACCGCATTGCGCAGCGACTTGGCTTTATCCTGTTGCTTTTTTTTATCACCACCCTGAAACTGGCTGGAGATAGAAAGACTAGCGCCGGTTAACCTGCCCAACGTAAGAAATTTATCTTTCCACACCAACTTATTTACCCGCCTGCCGGTGGTATCATTTTGATAAGGATCCAATGAACCACTGGCTGTAATGTTTATTTTATCGAACAGGTTTGTACGTGCAGATAACGTTAAATAACTTAACTGGAAAGAATCCTGTAGAAAATTATAAGCGCCGCCAAGACTAAGTCCATCCAGCAGGGTAACTTTTTTTGTTGCTTCAGCACTGGTATCTTTTTTGTCCTTTACCTTCATTTGTAAAATATTATCTACGCTAAAACTAAGCCCTCCAAACTGACCTTCACCAAATGCCTGCGTAATGGTATTATTGCTAAATACATTTGCCCTGGTCTTTGTACCAAAAGTATCTGACTGTAAATCATAATAATATTTGCCATTCATATTGGGTGTGTAACTGGCACTAATTTGTGGCCTTATCTCGTGCCGGATGGCTTTTACCCTTGAGTTTTTACCAAAGCCAAACATACCGAATATCCGGGTTGATACGCCCATACTAAATGCCATTTGGCGGGCAGCATAAAATCCTTTGCTGATGCTGGTATCAACTTTCCTGGCTGTATCATTCCACCGCTGATATATTTTTTGCTGGTACCACCTTTCTGAATAAGAAATGCCCGGTGCTACCTGCAATGGCCCTAGCGGAGGTAATGAAAGAGTGATGGGAACATTGTGTGTGGCTCCCCACTGCATATTGGCTGCCGCCTGGCTGCTAATGGATTTACCTTTGCTGCGGGCGGTGTCATCAGAAAAAAAAGTTTGATTTTTTGCATTGGTGTTTAAGGCCACGCCTATATTCTCGTACCATTTTAATTTACCCACTGCTTCAGGCCTTCTAAAAGGATAAAGCGTATTCACATTAAAACTTAAATCCGGTAAGGTGATATTAATGGTTTTTGAATTGGTGTTCTGGTTATGATTCGCAATAACAGCAATATTAAACGGCTTGTCTTTCCATGTTTTTGTGTAGCTTATGCTCGAACTAAGCTGGTTGCTGAAATTTCTGTTGGGACTATTGGGTACATACCTGTTAAACTTGCTACTGCCCGCATTTACATTGGCGCTAAAACTCACTCCAGGCCTTGCTTTTGTGTCGGAACTGTGCGTCCATCTTATGTTGAATGTTTTTGCAAGATTATAATCCGGATCACCTTTAAAACTGGTTTTAATTTGTTGAACATCCAGCGAAAAATTACCCTGGTAATGATATCGTTTATAATAACGTGGACTCAGCAACATGGTCCAGCTGCCGTAAGAATAAAGGGTTGCTCTTATGGTTGCATCAAAATTTTCGCTTAATACTTTGTAATAGCCAATGCCCTCCAATGCAATGCCCAATTGTGCATTGGCATTAAATGCCGGAGCAATTAAACCCGAGTGCCGCCCCTGCGACATAGGAAAAATTCCAAACGGTATTACAATCGGAATGGGTATCCCCTCAAACTCGGGATGCACCGGTCCGGTAACAGCAAATTTCTTATTGATGAATTTTATTTTTTTACTTACAAATGCAAAGTGAGGTGTATCGAGGTTGCAGGTGGTAAGCCTAGCCTGGTATGCATAAAAAACACTGGTGTCAACCTTTTTTATTTTTTCACCATAAATGTACATTTCACCCTGTTGCGAATAAGTTCCTTTAGTAAGTCCCTTATTGGTTTTCATGTTGTACACGATGCTGTCACTCACGGTTGTCATTTCTTTTTGTTTAAAAGAAGGCGACGAAATAACCTTTCCTGTACTGTCTCTTAACAGTGCGGCAGTAACCAGGCCGGTGCGTTGGTCAAATGTAATACCCGGTGCCTTCAGTTCGTTATCCTGGTATTTTACATTTGACTTTTTTCCATAGAGCGTAATTTTATTACCGGGCACATCCATCACTAAGGAATCATCGGCATGATATGCAACCGGACCATCCAACGAATCTTTTGAAAATTTTATACTGAATGTGTCAATTTTTTGTAACGGCCTTATACCATTACTGTCGTAAATATTTGTGGAAGGAATTGTGTCGGTCTTTATCGTATCCGGTATGGCCGCCGGTTTTACAATTACCGGTTTTACGGCTGTTTTTTTCTTGATGGGAATGGTATCAGCCGTTAATGTTTTGTAAAAGCTTTTATTAAAATACCGTCCGTCACCAGCTCCGGCTGTCAGCATGAGCAACACGGCCATTACCACGGATGCTGATATATATTTAGCCTTACCTTTGTACACGTTGTTCATTGCAGTTGCGGCAAAAATAATCATATTAGCCTCAATTGTTGTGAAGGAAAACCTATTATTACAAACCCCTGGTAAATCTATAGTTTATATGCTAAATGCAAAATCTGTTGTACCTGCTTTGATATCTTTTTTTCTTTGCTGTTTACATGTTGTTGATGCTCAAAATACAAGGTCTATTAAAACAATTATTGTAGATGCAGGGCATGGTGGTAAAGACCATGGAGCAACAGGCGGCTATGAAGGGGGACTTAATTCTTATGAAAAAAATGTAACCCTCGCCATAAGCAACAAACTGGTGCCAGCGTTACGCAAACAACTACCTGATGTAAAAATTATTCCCACCCGCACTACAGATGTTTATCAATCCCCACCGGAAAAAGCAGATATCGCCAACAACAATAAGGGCGACCTCTTTATTTGCATACATGCAGATGCAGTGAATTTAAAAACCGGCAGAAGACAAACTGGAACCCGCCAGGAAACAAGGTATAAAGTAAAGGTTACCGGAAAAGGAAAGAAAAAGAAAAAAACATCTACACCCTACACTGTAACTGTACCCGTATACGAATATTACAAAATTGGAAGCCAGCGTGCAGGAACCAGTATCTGGCTGTTTGCTGCTCATAAAACCAGCGACAAGATAAAAGCGTTGATGAAGAATGAAGAGGATGAAGAAATGAATGTAACAACCAGCAGTGACAGCACTTACAACAGCATTGACTTTAGTGCGCCGGAGTACAGGATGATGGCCAAAGTGCATGCCGACAGGTATCAGCAAAAAAGTATTAAACTGGCTACGCTGATAGACCAGGAAGTTGATAAGACCGACCGAAACGCATTAGGCATTAACCAGCGCCAAAAGGGTATTTGGGTATTGCAGGCAACCAATATGCCTGCGGTGTTAATTGAAACCGGTTTTATTACTAACCATGATGACGAACGTTATTTAAACAGCGACAAAGGCCAACAGGAATTAGCTGAATCTATTGCTAATGCAGTTAAGTTGTACAAAGAGCAGGTTGATAATAGTAAAACACCAACTTTTGCCAATGCGGAAGCAAAGAAAGAAGAGCAGCGAATTTTAATAGAAGCAGGGGCTGGTAAATATATTACCAGAACCAGCACGGTACTAAAAAAGATTGGCATTAACCAGGCAGATTTTAAAGTTGATTTATATGATGATGGAGATATTGACGGCGATATGGTTTCTGTTTATTACAACGGAAAATTAATAGTGGACAATAAAAAGCTAACAGACAAACCGCTTACATTAAGCCTTACAACAGCCACCGGTATTAAAGAAAATGAGTTGCTGATTTATGCAGAAAATGAAGGCAGCATTCCTCCCAATACAGCATTGATGATAGTTACAGAAGGCGATAACAGAACGGAGGTTAGGGTAACGGCTGATTCAAAGAAAAATGGTGTGATTGTATTTTCCAGGAAATAACTGATCTATGTAGCAGCGACTTAAGGTACCTGCTACTTTGGTACCTCTTGAAAGAAACACCCATAAACAATTCAAACTTACATAATACGTTCTCCAAAAGAATTATCACTAAATTTGACCATTATCAACTTGATTTTTAATGACAATTTCAAACGAAACAAAAGTAGGATCACTCACTGCGATAGCGATCGTCTGTTTAATACTGGGCTTTAACTTTTTAAAAGGCAAAACGTTTACTGGAAAAAACACCCGGTACACAGCCACTTTCTTTGACGTGCTGGGATTATCTGTTAGCAATCCGGTAGTTATTAATGGTAAACAGGTAGGCAGTATTTACGGCATAGACGGCGGAAAAGACATGCGAAAAATCGCAGTCGTCATCAACATGAAAGATGATGTAAATATTCCTGATGATTCTTATGCCGTAATTACCAAATCGTTACTAGGCAGTGTGCAACTGGAAATTAAGCTGGGCAACAAAACAACCGTTTTTAAAAAAGACGGTGACTCCATCGGTACCATCGCCACAAATGATTTGGTAGGAGAGGCAATGAAAAAACTTGATCCCGTTTTGTACCAGGTAACCACAGCAGTAAAGTCGTTGGATAGTTTGTTGACTACAGTCAACAGCGTTTTTGATCCTGCTGCAAAAAACAACATAAAACACATGCTGGAGAATTTAAATAAAACTACTGGCTCTTTAGCGGTATCCTCTGCTTCACTTCAGTCAATATTAAATACCCAAACCGGTTCATTGGCAAAAACGCTGGATAACGTTAGTTCTTTTACCGGCGCCTTAAAAAACAACAATGAAAAGCTAACGCAAACGATGAACAATGTAGAAGTTGCCACCAATAAATTTGCAAAACTTGATATGGAGAAAACGCTAACTACACTAAATGGTACCATCGACGAACTAAAATCAACCATATCAAAAGTAAACAGCGATAAAGGCTCTCTCGGTTTACTAATGAATGACACTAAATTATATAACAATCTTAATGCAACCTCCAATAAAATAAACCTCCTGCTGGATGATGTTAGGCTTCATCCAAAGCGGTATGTAAACATTTCTGTATTCGGCAAAAAGGATAAAACCGGAGCACTGATGGTTCCCTTGCCAGACACAGTGAATGCTCCTTACCTTAATAAATAATTTTTATTTCAGCATTCAATTATTCAAGCCTGCGGAAATTATTATTTAAACCGGAAAAGAATTGCTTAAATGGTACAATCATAAATCCTGCCTGCACAAAATTGTGTTTTCATTTATAAATAAAAAAAGAAATTGCAGCTTGTAAAATTATTTATATTGAAACCAATTTTTAACTGTAGCGCTTTTATTCTTTACCTGCTTTTTTCATCAATCGGTAACACAGCTTTAGCCCAAATCACATTACCGGCAAGCCCTACAGCCGACACACTTCGCCAAATAGAAATAATACAGGGAAATAGTCTGAGAAAAAAAATGGTAGACAGCATTACCTATCAAACCATTGCAGGCAATGTAATAATGAAGGAAACTCCTACCCTTTTTTATTGTGACAGTGCGTCAATTAACGAACGATCAAAAGTAATGGAGGCATTTGGCAATATTCATATTAATCAAAACGACAGTATACATACCTACTCCCAATACCTGAAATACATCGGTGCAGAAAGGATTGCTTATCTTAAAAAAGACGTGCGGCTAACCGATAAAAAAGGTACCCTCTACACCCAGGAACTGCAGTACGATTTAAAAACCAATATTGGCATCTATAAAAACGGTGGCAGAGTGGTAAATGGCAAAACAACCCTTACCAGCCTTGATGGCGTTTATTATGCAGATACCAAAGATGTGTACTTTAAAAAGAATGTGCACCTGGTAGATCCCAAGTACGATATAAAAAGTGACAGCCTGTTGTACAATACCCAAACACAGGTAGTAACTTTTATAGCGCCCACCTACATTAAAAGTAAAGAAGGGGGAGATATTTTTACAACCAGCGGCACTTACGATTTAAAGAATGGCAAAGCATTTTTTGGATACCGTACAGTATTTAAAGATAGCACCCGCAAGTATGTAGCAGACAACAGTGCTTATGATGAAAAGGCCGGCATTGCACAGTTGGAAGGTAATGCGGTAATAATAGACAGCGTAAATGGCTACACAATTTTGGGCAACCAGATTTTTCTCAATAAAAACGACAATTCATTTTTAGCAACCCGTAAACCGGTGCTTATATTTAAGGGTGAAGGCAACGACAGTACATTTATTGCAGCAGATACATTATTCTCCGGGGTGGAAAAAAGGGATGAACAAGGCAAAAAAATTATACTGAAAAAAGACACCTTAAAAAAAACAACTGTTGTTTCAAGCGACAGTACTAGGTTACTAAATGAAGCAGACAGCAGCCTGCAAAAAATAAAACAAACAATGGACACGCTGCAAAGCGCAAGAGCAGCAAGCGAGCCTGAATTTAAAGAACCGGCCAAGCGAATTATTCGTGATACTGCTGTGGTAATAATGCCATCATCAGATACCGCTGCTACACCTATGCCGGGGGTTGACCCAACCGATTCGTTGTTAAAAAAGCCTCCTGCAGAAAAACTTAAAAAAGATACGACAATCAATATAGCAAAAGACTCTTTCATCCGCTATTTTATTGCCTTCCATCATGTGCGTATTTTTAATGATTCTTTACAGGCAGTGTGCGATAGCCTGCATTACTCATCAGAAGATTCTATGTTCCGGATGTTTAAGGACCCGTTGGTATTTAGCAATAAATCGCAAATTTCAGGAGATACCATTTATTTGTTTACAAAGAATAAAAAGGTAGATCGGGTGCTTGTTTTTGATAATGGTATAATCATAAACGAACTAAACAGCGACATGTATAACCAGATAGCGGGCCGTACATTAAATGGATATTTTAAAGAAGGTGCGTTGGATTATATGAGGGTGAAAGGGTCACCTGCAGAAAGCATTTTTTATCCACAGGATGACGATAGCGCCTACACAGGAATGAACCGTTGTAAGGGAGATGTAATAGATGTTTACTTTGTAGATAAAAACGTAAACAAAGTAAAATTTATCAACGACGTAGATGGCATATTATATCCAATGCGCCAGATTCCTGCTGAACAAAAAAACCTCAAAGGCTTTAAATGGTGGGAAAGCAGAAGGCCAAAAAACAAGTTGGAGTTATTTGAGTAATCGGAAGATAATGGGTAACCTCTACCCAGGTTTTAAATGCTATGATCTAGTCAAATGAACCGCAGAGAGCCGGAGTAAATGGAGTTAACGCAGAGGGAGGGAAAATAAATCTTTGCTACCTCATGTTCTCTGTGGTGCAAGTTAAATAGCAACCGCTGTTATGCTGCATTTTCGATAGCAACAAAATTTACCAGTTTACCAGCTTTATCAAAAATTGGATAACCATCAATATGGCAGGTATAAATACGCCCGTCTTTGCGGTAGTTAACAATATCACAGGTAAAAGGAATCTGTTGCTGAATGGCCATACTAATAATCTTCCTTGACTCAAGGCAAGTAGCCTCGCCCTCAAAAAATTTTGGATGCTTGCCAACTACCTCTTTGGGCTTGTACCCGTTCATTTCATACAAATTCTTTGTAGCCAACTTAATATTGAGAGATGCATCCGTTACAATAAGTGTTTTATTTTCCCACACTATACAATTACCCAGCTCTCTTTCCGGAGATTGCCAGTTGTTTTGATTCATCAATTGTTGAATTGCTTTTATATCCTGGGAAAATTCATTTCTTCTCGATATTCCTTCCATTACAATATCCCAGCACATTATCGGATGTCTCATTTAGCCTTATTTAAAAAAATGTTACGAATTTTCGTTATTAACATTTTAATCTAGATTTTCTTGAAAATTTTTCAAAAAAATATTATTGTTCAGCTATACATTAAGAACCGCAACTGACACATCCGTCCTCCATGGTACAGGTTGGTCCATCAGTTTGTGTTGGTTCTACATCATTAACGGTACCAGCTTTTTGATTGATATTTTCAACTGAAGGAATAACCGGCTCCATTTCCTTGCTTCCTTGTTTTTCTACGGTAAACTGAACAGCTTGCGTTGCAGCTTGTGAACGCAAATAATACATACCGGTTTTGAGCCCCTTGCGCCAGGCATGAAAATGCATGGATGTTAACTTGGATGCTGTAGGATTATCAACAAATAAATTGAGTGATTGCGATTGGCAGATATATGCGCCTCTGTCTGCAGACATGTCAATAATATTACGTTGCTTTATCTCCCAAACAGTTTTGTATAACTCTTTAATATCAGCTGGTATTTCTTCAATTTGCTGGACAGAACCATTGGCTGCTATTATTTTATTCTTCATAGAATTATTCCACAAACCAAGCTGGATAAGATCTTTAAGCAGGTGTTTGTTTACAATAATGAATTCACCGCTTAACACTCTTCTTGAGTAAATATTACTGGTGTATGGTTCAAAACATTCGTTGTTACCAAAAATTTGTGATGTGGAGGCAGTAGGCATGGGTGCCAATAACAGAGAATTTCTAACGCCAAATTCTTTTACTTCACTTTTCAAGGCAGCCCAGTCCCAACGATCGCTTGGTGTAACACCCCACATATCAAATTGAAAAATCCCTTTTGATACAGGCGAACCGGCAAAAGACTCATAAGCACCTGATATTTTTGCCAAATCTTTACTGGCCGTCATTGCCGCAAAGTAGATGGTTTCAAAAATATTTTTATTCAGCATTTTTGCAAGGTTACTTTCAAAAGGTAAACGAAGCAAAATAAATACATCTGCCAAACCTTGTACACCAATACCAATAGGCCGGTGCTTTGTATTTGAATTACGGGCTTCCTCTACCGGATAAAAATTATGGTCAATAACTTTGTTGAGGTTTTTTGTAACCTGGTAAGTAACATCAAATAATTTCTGGTGATCAAATTTACCATCAATCACAAATTTTGGTAATGCCAGCGAAGCAAGGTTGCAAACCGCTACTTCCTCCGGACTGGTGTACTCCATTATTTCCGTGCAAAGATTACTGCTTTTGATAGTGCCTAAATTCTGCTGATTGCTTTTGCTATTGGCTGCATCTTTATACAACATATAGGGGGTGCCGGTTTCTATCTGCGATTCTAAAATGGCAAACCATAAATCCTGCGCTTTGATTGTTTTTCTTGCCCTGCCTTCAGCCTCGTACCTGCAGTATAACTCTTCAAATTCAGCTCCCCAGCAATCACTCAATCCGGGTGCTTCGTTGGGGCAAAACAAACTCCAATCACCGTTAGCCTCTACTCTCTTCATAAACAAATCCGCAATCCATAATGCAAAAAACAAATCTCTTGCTCTCATTTCTTCTTTGCCATGATTTTTTCTTAAATCCAAAAAGCCGATGATATCTGCATGCCAGGGTTCAAGATAAATAGCAAACGCTCCCTTGCGTTTTCCACCCCCCTGGTCAACGTATCTTGCCGTATCATTATAAACCCTAAGCATAGGAATAATTCCATTACTGGTACCATTGGTGCCACCAATATAACTGCCGGTTGCCCTTATGTTGTGAATGGCTAAACCGATACCACCTGCACTTTGAGAGATTTTAGCGGTTTGCTTTAATGTATCGTAGATGCCATCAATGCTATCCTCTTTCATGGTAAGCAGAAAGCAACTGCTCATTTGTGGCTTAGGCGTACCTGCATTAAATAAGGTAGGTGTTGCATGTGTAAACCATTTTTCACTCATCAGGTGATAGGTGCTGATAGCAGATTCAATATCGTGTTTATGAATACCAACAGCCACCCTCATGTACATATGCTGCGGACGTTCAGCAATTTTGCCATTAATTTTAAGCAAGTAAGATTTTTCCAATGTTTTAAAACCAAAGTAGTCAAAGCCAAAATCACGATCATAAATAATACTACTATCCAAAAGTTCAGCATGCTCCTCAATAATTTCCATCACATCATCCGCAATTAAGGGCATCAGTTTACCAGTGGTTTTATCGGTATACTGATAAAGATTCCGCATGGTCTCAGAAAAACTTTTAGTTGTATTCTTATGCAGATTACTAACAGCTATCCTGGAGGCTAAAATTGCATAATCGGGGTGAGTGATGGTTAAGGATGCCGCTGTTTCAGCTGCAAGATTATCCAATTCTGTTGTAGGCACGCCTTCATAAATACCTTCAATCGTTTTTTTTGCTACATCAATTACATTGATGATAGGACTAAGACTGTAACTCAATTTTTCAATTCTGGCGGTTACTTTATCAAATTTTACGGTTTCTTTTTTACCGTTTCTTTTAATTACAAACATGAGGCAGATGTATGATTTGGGTTATATGATATGGTTTGTTATAAAGGATTCGAATGCAGGATGCAGGATTTCAATATTCACCGACATTAAAAATCTTCCTCCAGTGAAAACGCCTGTGTTTCTTTGCCCGACATTACACCTGCCTTTTGATAATCTCCCACTCTTTTTTCAAAGAAATTTGTTTTACCCTGTAAAGAAATCATCTCCATAAAATCAAAAGGATTGGTGGTGTTGTAAATAGTTGAGTAGCCTAATTCGCTTAACCATCTGTCTGCAACAAACTCAATGTATTGCTGCATCAGTATGGCATTCATGCCAATGAGGCCAACAGGCAAGGCATCAGTTATAAACTCTTTTTCAATTACAACAGCATCTTTAATAATGGTATGCACCTGTTGCTCGGTCAATTTATTTTTTAACATGCTGTATAACAAACAGGCAAATTCACAATGCAAGCCTTCGTCACGGCTTATTAATTCATTACTGAAAGTTAAACCTGGCATCAGGCCTCTTTTTTTCATCCAGAAAATAGAACAAAAACTGCCACTAAAGAAGATACCCTCTACAGCTGCAAACGCAACAAGACGTTCAGCAAACGAACCATTATCAATCCAACGCAAGGCCCATTCAGCTTTTTTCTTTACTGCAGGTATGGTATCAATGGCATGAAACAATTTGTTTTTTTCCTGTGGATCTTTTATGTAAGTATCAATCAGCAACGCATAGGTTTCGCTGTGAATATTTTCCATCATAATCTGGAAACCATAAAAACATCTTGCTTCCGGCAATTGTACTTCGCTCATAAAATTCACCGCAAGATTTTCATTTACGATACCATCGCTTGCTGCAAAAAACGCCAGTATATGGCTTATAAAATGACGTTCACCATCATTCAGGTTATCCCAGTCTTTTTGATCGCCGCTTAAATCAATTTCCTCAGCAGTCCAAAAACTGGCTTCGTGCTTTTTGTATTGTTCCCAAACTTTTGGGTAGTTAATAGGAAGTATTACAAAGCGGTCTTTGTTTTCTCTTAATAAGAGTTCATCGCTATGTTGCATATTGTTCGTTGTTTTATTATAATATTTCGGGGAAAATATTTGGTTTATTGACCCCACTTAAAGGTTGCTCATTTGTTGTAGGTCTTGCTTATTAGACCACAAGAAAGCAAAAAGATCATTTAATGCTTCTTGCCTTAGCCACAGGCTCATTACCCATCCATGCCGCTTGCTTAAAAGCGACACAGTGTTTTTGATAACTATAAAAACAGGAAACCACAGTTAAAGGTTTTTTCAGAGCGCATGTACTTTGATAAGCAAAAACACCTGATTTGTATTTAAAATTGTTGTACATATCAATCTTGCCACAATCGATTACCTTGACAATATTAGGCCGTAACATTAAGTTAATGTTGAAGATTTTGTCCACTAGATGTTGAAAACTTTTAAACCATTTATTGGCAGGGTATTTCATCAAAAAAAATAAATAAAACTTAAATTAAGTCCCCCCCCTGTTTTGTTGAGCAAAACTGTAGAAAGGATAACAAAATTTGCGCAATAACTACCTGGTCAATTTCTTTTAAAAAGAAAAAGCGAAATACGTCTGAATGGAATGATATAGATTGGCTAAAAGTCAATACTGGCAATGCTTTACGCAAGATAATAACGACCAGAATTAATCGAAAGTCGGACTAAATTCCAGCCCTCCCATTAATCAATTTTAACAGTAGTTGACAGGCTAAAATTTTCACCCGGTGCAAGATCAATCATATCAATGCCGGGGTAGGCATTAGCAGGTTCAATGCAAATAAAGTTTTTATACGCATCTGGAGACATATCAGCAAAGCTTTTGCTGGTGACGGAGCCAGGGTTCCATACAACAGTTACCTTACTGTTTGCTTTCTTGATAACAATTTTCCGGTTGTATCCCGGATCAGTAATGATAGCTTTGCCTGTATGCTGAATATAACGCCTGTTATTTTCTATTCCAGGATGAATGCAGGTGTTTGCCTGGTGCAACAACTTATCACCAAAAGCCTCGTAGTAAGGAGTGTTATCAAAGCCATCCAGTATAATAGCAGCAATATCACTGATATTAAAATAAGTATGCAGCGCATCTGAATATTGAAACGATGTTGTTCCTGTATTGCTGACGCTGAATATCACCTGCAGGGAATTGCTGACAATAAAGTTTATTACTGCTTTAAACGGGAACGGCCAAAGGCTAAGCGACGCTTCGGATTGCTCCAACATCAATTGTACGTCTGTAGCTCCATCTGCCAGTTGTTGAACAGCCAGTACCTGCCAATTGTTGGTTCGTGCAAAACCATGCTGTGGCTTTGTCTTATCAGTTTCATGAGGGCCAAACCAGGGAAAGCAAACAGGTATTCCGCCCCTTATTGCTTTACCCTCTTTAAAGTTAGCAGTATCACTTACCCACAATACATCTTCGGTTCCTATTGGCTTAAAACTGAGTATTTGTGCACCATACAGCGAAATACGGGCAGATGCAAACGAATTATGAATGGTTAAAAAAATCAGGCCGTCCTCCTCTTGTGAAAAATGGGCAGCATCTTTAATTCCATACTGCTGATTGAGTGCTTCGATCGTCATCGTGTAATTTTAAATTTGATTTTGTAAAGTACGATGAAAGCAGCTAAATACCATCCCGTTAAAATTTAAAAAATATTTCTTGCATTAACCGTTAACTAACTAAATTATCAAATACTGAAGTTTACATTTACTGTCTAAACCAAATATATTTATCATGAAAAAATTATTAATTGCATTTTGTATACTACTTGGGTTTACTGGAATAGTATCTGCCCAGGAAGTCGCTAAAAAAGCCGCAAAACAAACAATTAGCCCGGCCAAACAAACAACAGCAAAAGCCATATCTGCAGCATCGGCAACAGCAGGTCCGGTAAAAAAAGATGGTACCCCCGATAAAAGATTTAGTGCCAATAAAAGCACTAAAGCTGCACCGGCTGAAGGCCCCGTAAAAAAAGATGGCACACCGGATAAAAGATACAAAGCCAACAAAAAGAATTAGGGAAGATTTAGAACCAATTATTTTTAAAAGAGCACCTACAGCCAGGGTGCTCTTTTATTTTTTTATAAAATAGTTTGCAGTTTTATTGTACAACTAAATTTTACAAAAAAACAGCACTTCACCCACCTCAATCTAATTGATAGACTTCATTGTTGCACACAAACTCGTTAATGACTCATTTGTAGAACTAATTCCCCGTTTACCAATTGTGGTTAATACTAGTATTGAAATTTCTTTGATGCTGTTCACTATACCCGGTTGGCACTGTTATTGAAAATATCCTTTGAACAACTGCAAGTGTAGCAGCTATGCTACATTGCAATTTTTATAAACAATTAAAATCAAAATAATATGAAACAGGTATTTGGAAAAACAATGGTGTTTATGGCCGGTATTATAATGCTGAGCGCAGGTTGCAGCACCACAAAAAAGATGAACAAAGAAGAACGTGGCG
Organism: Chitinophagaceae bacterium; assembly: GCA_031427745.1. Classification (GTDB taxonomy): domain Bacteria; phylum Bacteroidota; class Bacteroidia; order Chitinophagales; family Chitinophagaceae; genus Ferruginibacter. Next base: position 17,306 of record JANPNY010000356.1, read on the forward strand.
TTGCAGTTGGGGCCGCAGGCGGAGCAGTAATTGGCGGCGTAATTGGCAATAATGTAGGCAACAAAAAAAATACGGCTCTTGGTGCCATTATTGGTGCTGTAATTGGTGGAGCTGCGGGTGGTATAATTGGAAACAAAATGGACCGCCAGGCAGAAGTAATTAAACAGGAAATACCGGGTGCCGAAGTTACAAGAGTGGGCGAAGGCATTAATGTGACATTCAGTGAAAACAACCCTGATGGCTCAAAAGCCGGCGTTTATTTTGAAACCAATAAATCTGATATCAACTCAAATTCAACCCTTGCATTAAATAAACTGGTAAAAGTATTTAACAGTTATCCAGAAACCAACATACTTATCGAAGGTCACACCGATAATGTTGGAAATGCAGATTACAATACAACACTTTCAAAAAAACGTGCAACAGAGGTTGCTAATTTCATCAGTGCTGAAGGCATAGCGAAATCCAGATTAACCGTAAAATGGTATGGCGAAACTCAACCAAAAGTTGAAAACTCCAGTGATGTTAATAAAGCATTAAACAGAAGAGTTGAATTTGCAATTACCGCAAACGATAAAATGAAAGAAGAAGCTGCAAAAGAGGCTGCAAATAAGAATTAATATATCTGCAGAAAACAATTTGATATTATATCTGCCTAAAAATATTTTAAAGATATTGTAAATAAAAGAGAGGCTACCGGGTTAAAGTAGCCTCTCTTTCATTTTATCGATATCAATATTATCTCAAGGTTGCCCGTGGACCGCCTACCGCATACGAAGCTTCCATACGGGTTTTTTGCCCATTGCTAAACATATACATACAAGCATCAGCCGTGTAATCCATGTAATTCATTGTCATCATAACAGGAGTTCCTGTACATGTACTCCTGGCCCCGGCAGCAGGACAGTTATAATTTGCAGAAGTATGCAAAGGTGTATCACCAACAAAATCATCGCCACAATTAGCATCTCCCCAAATATGCCTCAAATTAAACCAATGCCCCACTTCATGAGATGCTGTTCTGCCCAAATCGTAAGTGGAAATGTAATAACCTGCAGCATATTTTTTTCGGCTTCCAAAAGCGCTGTTTAAAATTACGACGCCATCAGTAGCCGGACTTCCCCCGGGAAATTGAGCATATCCTAAAAGGTTATTGCCTAAAGTACAAGCCCACATATTTAGCTTGGTGGATGGGCTGGTTGGGTCAATTCCGCCCTGCGCACTTTTTTTCATAGCATCATTGGTACTCCAGCTTTTTTTAGTTGTGCTTTTTCTAACAACCACATCCAATTCAAAACGAATTTTCATGCCTGAAGAAGTAACTGATGTAAATGTTCCCGGCACTAAACTGATATCGCCATTGGTACCTTTATAATCTTCATTCAATACATCAATTTGTGATTGTATCTGCAGGATGTTCAGATTCTCTGATACTGTTTTGTACAACACGTTTACTACAACTGGTATAATCATTGTATCTCCAACAACAGACAAACGCTGCAGTTTTGAATTGGTCGTATATCTTTTTGTAAATGCTTCAACCGCATCCATTCTGCCTTTTAGAGTAGGATCTGCTATTAATTGCTCATTGAGCACTTCAACAGAAGCACATCTACGTTCAGCAATTGGTGCAGTTTGTGCGTCAGCCACACTAGTGCTTTCTGTAATTGGTGTTTTTTGGCAAGCACTTAAGATAACTGATCCTGCAAAAAAAAGAAGGAAGTTTTTTTTCATGTGGTTTTATTTTTTTGGTGAATGAATAAAGCTGAATGCGTAAACTTTTTAAATACCAGAAAGGAAATTAGTTAAATTTTGTTAATAAAAAAATAAAGAGAAAAAAAAGAGGTGGGAAAAAATAAAATCAGATTCCTGATTAGTTTATTTTTCAAAAAAAATCATATAACTATTTGTGTTGCCTGAATAGAGCGATGTGATAGGCTAAAGTTTTTTTTCACCAAAAAAAATTGCACATTTACCTATCTCTCTTTTCTTGTGAATTACCTGCTTTTGGAGTATAAAATCATTTTACTTCTTTATCTTGCAGCAAGGTGAATAATTGATAGGTTTATATCGAAAGAGACAATTTCTCGAAGCGATATTGTTGGAAAAAAAAGAATAACACAAACAAATATTATGAGCTTTAATAAATATAAAATTGAGCAAATTGCGGTAGGAGATAAAATCTATTTCGACGATGTATATACCAACAACCAATTGACTCAATCTAATTTTGATGAATATTGGAAAGTAATTGCAAAAGACGGGGGAACCCTGATGGTAAATTTAAGAGACAAATATAATTGTACAGTTGATATTAGAAATGTACGCCATCACCTTCCACAACTCCAATAATTCATTATTACATTGATGAAGGTTTTAGAATGATAAAGCTACCTTAAACACAATAAAGTCATAATAACTTTCCGTTATTAGAATTACGAAGTTCGGCTTGAAGCCGCTTTTTTTCTTGAAATTGTAAAACAGCTTTCATCATAAAATAAAATATTGAAAGCATTACTGCAATGACTAAAATGTTTTCCACAAAAAAATAAAGTAATACTTCTATTATTTGGGAATAATAAAAAAGGGGGGTTATTGCAGCGAATGTGATAAAATTATTCAAAATTAATGAGGTTTAAAAGCTTTATCAGTGTACATTGATTGGCTGTATAAATAATATTTTCCGTCATCATAATTTCGCCAGTACCGATGCCCCTCCAGATCATAGTATAATCTTCCATCGATCGTCTTGCTCGCTGTTCTGTCATCCACAATAATTATTTTGGGAACAGCCAGCTTTATAACTTTTCTTGCGGGCATTTTTTTTACTGCCACTCCGGATGCACTGCCCGGTGAGTCTGCAGTTGCGTTTTGAGGTTGTTGCTTTTTGTTGCAACTTATTATTACAACACATAATCCAATAATTACTGCTGTCAGGTATTTTTTCAGCATCTTATTTTTCTTGATAACATGGCAATTTACTTACCAAAAAATGTTAAAGGAAGCCGTAAACCCGAATTCAGCTTTTTAAAAGATATGGGTAACTAATTCCTCACAAATACTGATAAATATGGCAATACAATAAATAAAAAATGTACCTGCAAAATTCGTATATGCAACATTTCTCAGGTTTTAGTTTTTGGATTTTAATAGGACTGGAAGTATCAACTATAACAAGCAATCAATTAAAAATATTATTTTTCATAAAACATGATATTTTTTTCTCTGTTTCATGACCGAAGTCATTATTTTTTTCCCGCTTGTTTTTACCTTTAATAAACAAAATAAAACTAATGATAATTACTATTTAACAAGTTCTTTATTAAAAAATTAATGTTATGATAACAGAGTCACAAAATAAATCAATCATAGAGGAGTGCAGGCATTGGCAGGAGCAGCTTGCATTATACCGTGAAAAAATAAATAAGTTAAAAACAACATTGTATCTTTTTGCCCCCGGCAAAACCGACACTGCCGTGTTAACGGATATTGAACATTTTCACAACCAGTTCCATATTCAGCTTATTAACATCCACGACTTAAAACATGAAATACGCAATCATTTGCACGAAGCTGAAAAGTATCCGAATATCGGGCATCGAATTCCGCACCACTACATAAAAGAAAAAGTGAACCTGCAACTTGCCGCACTCGATAAATTAGAACATGAATTTCAACATTTTATTCAATCTTAATTTTTCCTTGAAAAGTCAGCCAGTCTTTACAGATTGGCTGATTGCTTAATAGACTATCTGTCAATTAAAAATATAATCATCATGGCTACCTACGATACCAATCACGTGAAAAACATTGCCCTGCTGGGGCATGCAGGCTGTGGAAAAACCACCATGGCCGAAAGTATGTTGTATGAAGCAGGCGTAATTAAGCGCCGCGGCAGCATTGCTGCAAGAAACACGGTAAGCGATTACCACGAGCTGGAGACGGAAAGGCAGAGTTCTGTTTTTGCTTCCTTGCTGCACACTCCATGGCGCAACTATAAAATCAATATTATTGATACGCCGGGCTATGATGATTTTTCCGGCGAGGTACTAAGTGCCCTTCGGGTTGCTGATACAGGCGTACTGATTTTAAATGCAACAACCGGTGTAGAAGTTGGGACAGATATTATCTGGAAATACACCGAGAGGTTTAAAACACCTACCCTTTTTGTGGTAAACAAACTCGACCTGGAAAATGCAGATTTCGACAGAACACTACGGGAAGCGAAAACCCATTTTGGCGTAAATGTAGTAGCTGTGCAATATCCTATGCAAACCGGCAATGGGTTTAACAAGATTATTGATGTATTGAACATGGTGATGTATGAATTTGGTCAAGAGGGCGGCAAGCCTGCAAAACTTCCGATACCCGATAGCGAAAAAGAAAAGGCAGAAATTTTGCACAAAGAATTGGTAGAAACCATCGCCAGTAATGATGAAGGGCTGATGGAAAAATATTTTGAACAAGGTGAATTGAGTGAAGAGGACATGAAAGCAGGACTGCATGCGTCTATGATAAGACATGATATTTTTCCGCTCTTTTGTGCATCTGCCGAAAAAAATATGGGTAGTGGACGCATCATGGGCTTTATCGATAATGTGTGTCCTGCTGCCAATGAAATGCCACCCCAAAAAACAACAGCAGGCGGCGTGTTAACCTGTGATGAAAAAGGGCCTGCCTGCATCTTTATTTTTAAAACCATCATTGAGCCACATATTGGTGAACTAAGCCTCTTTAAAGTGTACAGTGGAACTGTAAAAGCAGGAAGTGAATTGGTAAATGAAAATACAGGCGTTACAGAAAAACTAAATCAGTTATTATTGTTGGAAGGTCATAACCGAATTCCCGTAACAGAATTAGTAGCAGGTGATATTGGTGCAACCATCAAAATGCGATCAACTCATGTAAACAATACGTTGCACGAAAAGGGCACCAACATAGAACTGGAGCCCATCATCTTTCCAAAGAGCAATGTTACTGTTGCCATTGCTACTGTTAATAAAGGAGAAGAAGAAAAATTATCACAGGCATTACATACGTTGAGAGAAGAAGATGCAACCGTTCAGTTTGAAGTATCACCGGAATTAAAGCAGGTATTACTACATTGCCAGGGCGAATTGCACCTACAGGTTATACAATGGAAAATTGCTAACATTCATAAACTGGAAGTTACTTTTAATAAGCCCAAAATCGCTTACAGGGAAACCATCAGGTCGTCTGCAGAATCAACTTATCGCCATAAAAAACAAAGTGGCGGCGCAGGCCAGTTTGGAGAAGTGTTTATGCGGATTGAGCCGTGGTACCTTGGTATGCCTGACCCAATTGGATTACACGTACGGGCTACAGAAGAAATTGATTTAGACTGGGGAGGCAAACTGGTATTTTTAAACTGTATTGTGGGTGGAGCCATCGATGCCCGGTTTCTTCCATCGATATTAAAAGGTGTGATGGAAAAAATGCAGAACGGTCCATTAACAGGCAGTTATGTACGGGATGTAAGAGTGAGTGTATATGATGGCAAAATGCACCCGGTAGATAGCAATGATATCTCCTTTAAAATTGCCGGTCTGCATGCGTTCCGGCAAGCATTTACGGAAGCGGCTCCTCTATTACTGGAACCTGTTTATGAAGTAGAAGTGTTTTGTCCTGATGACCAGGTTGGGGCTGTAATGGGTGATTTACAAACACGGATGTCAATTGTAGAAGGAATGGAAGCAGATGGTCACTTTCAAAAAATTATTGCAAAGGTTCCACTATCACAAATGCACCAGTATTCTTCCTCTCTTAGAAGTTTAACACAGGGACGAGCCCGTTTCAATATGCAGTTTGTTGAATATGCACCGGTGCCTTACGAAGTGCAAAAAAAGCTGACAGAGGCTTATAGTAAACGGACAGTTGATTTGGAATAGCTAGCATACTTATTGTTTATCATTTATTAAATTTATACTCATGAAAAAATATGCCTTCGCTATATTACTGATTGTATCTATTGCAGCCTGTAACACAAAGCAGCCGGACACACAAGCTGTTACAACTGATTCATTAAATACAATCACCAGGGTAGATTCGGCAACCCAAATTGTAGATGCACATTATTTTTGGGAAGCAGACCAGGATTCACCTAAAGGGTTAATGATGAAAAAATCGAGGCCAATCAATCCGGATTCTTTGACTACAGGCAGTTTGGTAGAGGTACTAAACAACCTGCATCCAAACGTTGAACTATCGTACGTAAAAACATCGGGAGATACCATCTTTGTGAAAATAAATAAGAGCACTTATTTAACCCAGCGAATGGGATCAAGCGGAGCCGAGGCATACATGGCAGAAGTTACCTACAACTTAACAGAATTAACCGGAATAAACTTTGTCGACATCAACTTTAAAATGGGTGATCATGCAGAGCCAGGCACTTATTCAAGAACAGATTTTGTTTGGGATAAAAAATAACTAATGTACAATTTTCTATTGCTGTTACTACGTAAATGGTATCAGCGTAAAAGGGTTGTAAACTGTACAAGGTTTACAACCCTTCTATTTTGTGACACCCACCAGTTTTATCGCTGAAACTACCGGGCAAACTAGAAGAGTTTATAATTGATTTGCACGACATCAACCATACTTTAAAAAAAGGACATCAGCTAATGATACAGATGCAAAGCAGTTGGTTCCCTGTTATTAACCAAAACCCACAAAAATTAGTTCCTAATATTTTCAACGCAAAACAAACAGATTTTATTAAAGCAGAACAACGTTTTTATTTTTCTGCCCAATACCCAACCTATATTGAATTGCCTGTAATGAAAGAGTAATTGCAGAAATAAAATTTCGAAGGTGGCAGCTGAATTTACCAAGCAGCGTCATAAAGCTAACTAAGCAAAATCATAGTTACTAAAATACCCGGTTTGTAATTTTAAGTGTAAAAAAATTATACATTTTAAAAACATACGGTTATGAAAAAGATGTGCTTGTTAATTATGATTTTTTCTGTAATGGGATTAAAGGCTCAAAAGTGGGAAAAGAACTACGATTTTGTTGATGATTGTATATGTGGTTTATCAAAAGTAAGTAAGAACGGAAAAATTGGTTATGCAGATAGGCAGGGTAAAGAAGTGATATCCTTATTATATAGCGAGGGCCTCACTTTTAATGAAGGCATGGTAGCCGTAAAAAAAGATGGCAGATGGATGTACATGGACAGTACCGGTAAACCCATTACTGAAGCCATATTTGATGATGCCTCCAGCTTCGATAACGGACTTGCAGCTGCGGCAAAAGGAGGTTTATACGGCTACATTAACACAACCGGCGAGGTGGTGATACCATTCCAGTTTTCTAATGCAAGGTCTTTTACAGAGGGACTAGCACCTGCTGCCAATTTAAAAGGAAACTGGGGTTTTATTGATAAAAAAGGAGATTGGGTTATTAAGGCCCAGTATAGTTTTGTAGACAATTTCGCCGGTAACGAGGCAAGGGTAATGAAAGCTGATAAAGTTTTTTATATCGATAAAAACAACAAAGTTTTACACGAATAACCTTAAGGTTGTAATTACAACATTACTAATGCCCACCAGTAAAATAAGGTGCATGAGGATCATGTAAGCAAAAAAAAAGGGCCAGGATAGAAATCCAGCCCCGTTTTAAAATCCAATATCCTATGAAAAACCGATGCTAATATAAGCGGACTTACACACATGCATTAACAAAATTTAGTAAGTGGTCGTTTTGACCTATTAACTGGTATAATCCTGTCTTAAACGACTGATTTCTAATAAACAAAACAC
>JANPNY010000357.1:0-6864 GCA_031427745.1 Chitinophagaceae bacterium
TAGAGGATGCTATGTCTTTGAAAAACTCGGCAAATCTTTCTCCGACTTCGTAGTTAAACAACGACAGATCATAAACGCTATCAATCCTATAATTGACGTATTAAACCCCATCTTTTATATCAGGAGATAGCCAAACTCGAGTGAGCAGCCTTCAGGCTGCTCTGTTAGTTTGTAACCTTTGTTACTTAAATAGCCCGTTGCTGTATTTACATTTGCATTAATAAATTAGAACAATGATGAAACAAATAATTCTTTCAAACTGGACATTAATGAGATTCCTTCGCCTGGTAATGGGTATTGCTATATTGGTGCAAGCTGTAATAGCAAAAGATATACTGTTTGCATTTGCAGGAATTGTATTTACAGCAATGCCGGTTTTTAATATTGGCTGTTGCGGCACAGCTGGCTGCGCCACTCCAGGTAAAAAAAACCAGGATACAACAAAAAATATTATTTATGAAGAAGTGGTTTAAGAATAATGTACTTTATCTTATTGGTGCAGCCGTTGGCGCACTTGCAGGATATGTTTACTGGCAACAGGTGGGATGTTCATCAGGTACTTGTATGATAACATCCAAACCAATTAACAGTACACTTTATGGAGCATTGATGGGCGCATTGTTGTTTGGTATGTTTAAGAGAGAAAATAATAAAGAAATTATAAAAGAAGGAGAAAATAGTCATGACATTTAACGAGATCATAAATGCAGATAAGCCGGTACTGGTTGATTTTTTTGCAGAGTGGTGCGGCCCGTGCAAAATGATGGCGCTATCCTTAAAGATGTAAAAAAAGAAGTAGGCGATACAGCTACGATTATTAAACTGGATGTAGATAAAAATCCTTCAGCTGCACAGGAATACCGGGTACAGGGAGTACTTACGCTTATCCTTTTTAAAAATGGAAAACCACTATGGCAGCAAAGCGAGGTGGTACCCAGAACAGTATTAGCAGAAGTAATTAAAAAATTCACAGCATAAAAGTTAAAACAATGAACCTGTTTCAAAAATTATTTGGCGGTGCGCCTGCGGTTGATTTAAAATCAATGATTGACGAAGGCGCATTTTTGGTAGATGTTAGAACACCCGGTGAGTTTATTGAAGGGAATGTAAAAGGATCGGTAAATATCCCTTTAGACAGTGTGACACAACAACTGGCAAAATTTAAAGACAAAAAAAATATAATTGTGTTTTGCAGGAGCGGTAACAGGAGCGGACAAGCAAAAGCTATACTGGAGCAAAATGGGTTAACCAATGTCGTTAATGGGGGTACCTGGCAGGATGTAGCGCAATTTATAAAATAAGAAAATTAAAATGGTAGGCAGGCGACCTGTCAATCGGGGTTTCAAGGTTTGTAAATAACAAATGCATTCTCCTGGTGTGAATTTATCGAAAGGAAAAAGTATCAGCGCCGGTAAAAATGTTGACTATAATTTCAGTAACACTTGTAATTAATAACGATATGGAAAATTTAAAAATACTTATACCAACTGATTTTTCAGTACAGGCCGAGTTTGCTTACCTGATGGTAAAAAAACTGGAAGAAAAAACGGCTATTGATATTCACTTTTTGCATGTGTTAGATGTGCCGGATACGGTAACCATGGATGAAGGGGGCAGTATTGAAACCTGCGGTGAAATTGATGTAAACTATGTAAAAAAGCAGCAGGAAATTGCAGAGCGAAAATTGGCCAATCTTAAAACATTATATGGCAGTAATATTAAAACAAAACTGTTATTAGGAAAACTTACTGATGCTATTTTAAATTTTTCGGAGACCAACCATTTTGATATGATTGTAATGGGAACAAAAGGTGCCTGGGGTTTTAAGGAAAAGATTTCGGGTTCCGAAACACAGATCATAGCCCGTAGGTCAAGAGTGCCATTGCTTTCACTAATGTGCGACCGTTCCGACCTGGTTATTAAAAATATATTACTCGTACATAACTTCAGTAACCCGGCAACTGAAGATATGAAGCTGATGCATAAACTGATTGCTGCATTTGGTACAAAACTTCATCTGCTGCAGATTACGTCCGGAAATGTGGAAGCAGAAAACGCAACCGTTGAAGGCAATATGAAAAAATTTGCAGCACTAAACAATATTGACAATTTCGAATGTCATGTTATCAACGATAAAGATGTGGAGAATGGTGTTATACATTTTAACCAGATGATTAATATGGACATCATTTGTATAGGCACACATGGCAAGGGCGGAGTCTTTCACCAGAGTGCAACAGAAAAACTGATCAACCATTTATTCAAACCTATTATTTCATTTCAATTAAATAATTAATAAAAATATGAGAGAGTTGATAACACAAACCTGGGCATGGTGGTTTTCCGGAGCCATGATTGCAGGCATTATGTTTTTTCTTATTTATTTCGGACAGTCATTTGGTTTTTCTTCCAATTTAAGAACTATTTGTGCCGCAGCAGGATTTGGTAAAAAAGCCAAATTCTTTGATTTTAAATGGAAAACCCAAATATGGAATTTGGTTTTTTTAGTGGGTGCTATTATCGGCGGCTTTATAGCTAAGCAATTTTTATCAGCCGATTTGCCTGTTCAGATTTCTGCTGATACCATCAGTGATTTAGCAAAGCTGGGTATTGCAGCACCTGCATCTTTGCAACCTGCCGAGTTGTTTAGCTTAGAGGCACTCTTTTCAGTAAAAGGATTTCTGATTTTGGCAATGGGCGGTTTAATGGTGGGTTTTGGTTCCCGCTATGCAGGAGGCTGTACTTCCGGCCATGCTATCAGTGGTTTGTCAAATCTGCAGGTTCCATCTCTTATTGCGGTAATTGGCTTTTTTATTGGCGGACTGGTAATGACATTTTTAATTTTCCCTTTAATATTTTAATCTAATGAAGTTTATAAAATTTCTACTACTCGGAGTTGTTTTTGGAATTGTAATGGCAAAGTCAGAAGCCATTTCCTGGTTCAGGATACAGGAGATGTTTCGTTTCCAGGCATTTCACATGTATGGGATTATAGGTACAGCAGTTATGCTGGGTGTAATTGGTGTTGCGCTGATTAAGAAATTTAAAATAAGAGATTTTCATGGTAACCCCATTTCATTTTATCCCAAAGAAAAATCTATTATCCGTTATCTTTTGGGAGGTATCATTTTTGGATTAGGCTGGGCATTGAGTGGTGCTTGTCCCGGGCCAATGGTAGTGAATATTGGGTATGGTTTTTTAACCATGACTGTAGTCTTTTTTTTCGCCCTTGTTGGCACTTATTTATATGGCGTAATCAAGGATAAATTACCTCATTAAATTATTTTAAAACGTTTCTTATGTATAACGAACAGGAAGACAAAAGAACCGAGGGACTGGTTGCTATCATTAATAAATTACTGGTGGTGGTAGCTGTATTAGTAATCAGCATTATTGCCATGCCATTTATTTTATTTTACAAAGACCAACCTGCCAAACCAGCAACACCAATACAAAATACTACAACTACTGTTGAGGCAATAAAAACAGCTGCAATAAATTATTGGGCTGCGCCAGCTATTAATTCCATTACTGATGCTAAACAAAAAGAACAGGTAGTTTATGGCAAAGAATTAATTGCACACACAGCCAAATATCTTGGTCCCAATGGTTCTGTATTAAAAATTAGTAATGGTATGAATTGCCAGAACTGCCACCTGCAGGCAGGCACAGCCGTGTTTGCCAACAACTATGGTTCGGTTGCTTCCCTCTATCCAAAATTGAGGGCCAGGAGCGGACAGGTAGAAGACATAAATAAAAGGGTAAATGATTGTTTTGAAAGAAGTTTAAACGGCAAGGCATTAAGCAAAACCAGTAAAGAAATGCAGGCCATTACAGCCTATATCAGTTTTGTAGGATCTAACGTTGAAAAAGGTAAAAAGGCCGAGGGATATGGACTAAAAGAACTTGCCTGGCTCGACCGTGCTGCTGACCCGGAAAAGGGAACAATTGTGTATACTGCAAAATGCCAGAGTTGTCATCAGTCAAACGGCGAAGGAGTTTTTAATGCCGATAAAACTGAATACATCTACCCGGCTTTATGGAGCAGTAATAGTTTTAATGACGGTGCCGGTTTGTACCGCATCAGCAACTTTGCCAAATATGTAAAGTATAATATGCCTCAGGGGGTAACCCACTTACAAACATTACTAACCGATGAAGAAGCATGGGATGTTTCAGCATTTGTAATCTCACAAGCAAGACCTCATATCAATGTACCTGAGGACTGGCCGGATATTTCAAAAAAACCGGTTGACCATCCTTTTGGGCCTTTTGCAGATGCATTTACAGAAAAGCAACATAAGTATGGCCCTTTTAAACCCATTGTAGAAGAACAAAAGATAAGGGAAGATGCTTCAAAACAAAAAGCATCAGCTATTGTAAAAAAATAAACCTGCCACATGGAAAACAACAGAAGAGATTTTATAAAAAAAATTGGTACGCTCGGTGGTGCAGGCCTGTTGGCTTCTTCGCCAATAATTGCTATGGCAGATGCAAAAGAAAATTCAACGCCTGATTATAAAACGCCGGCAGGGGATAAGCCCTTTACCATCTCTATTCTACAAACCACCGATGTGCATTGCCAGGTTCATCCCCATGATGAATTGTTTTGGGAAAATGAGCAAACCGTGTTTCGTAAAACAGGCGGCTATGCACACCTGGCCACCTATCTGCAAAAAGAAAGAAAGAAAAACCCAAATACATTTTTAATTGATACCGGCGATATGTTCCAGGGAAGTGAGCTTTCTGTGAAAACAACCGGTAAAGCCATGGTGCCTATTTTAAATGCATTGGGTTACGATTTGTATTTGCCCGGCAACTGGGAAGTTATTTATTATAAAAAAGCCATGCAAACTTTATTGGGTTCATTAAATGCACCCAAGGTTTGTGCCAATATGTATCACGATTTGGGAGACGGTAAAAAAGGCGAATTGATTTTTCCGCCTTATTATATCTGGAATATTAAAGCTGTGAAAATTGGTTTTATTGGCTATACCGATCCATTGGTTCCGTTGCGCCAATCGCCCAATTACAGCAAGGGAATTATTTATACAAAGCCCGAAGAAAACCTGGCGCATTATGTAGATGTTTTGCGCAACCAGGAACAATGTGCCTATGTTTTAATTGTTGCTCACCTGGGATTATCGCAGCAAATTCATTTGGCTAATTTGGAAGCCTGTAATGGGGTAGATTATATTCTTGGAGGCGATACACATGAAAGAGTGCGCAAACCAATACAGTGTAAATACAGTAAAGTGGTTGAGCCAGGTGCATTTGGATCATTTGTTGGAAAACTGAATCTTACCATTCAGAACGGGAAAGTAATTAAAGACGATTATCAATTGGTGGAAATTACAGCTGATAAACATAGTCCTTCATTAGAAATAACTGCTTTGATTAAAGCAAACGAAAAACCTTTTGCGAAAGACCTTTATTCTATAGCGGGCTACAGTACCATTCCATTGTACAGATATTTTGTGGTAGAAAATCCGATAGATACCATGATATTGGATGCATTGAAATGGAAAATGAAGGAAGTGGATATTGTTTTATCAAATGGTTTTAGATTTTGTCCGCCCCGCACAACACCCGATCATACTGGCAATATTCCCATTACCGACGGATATATTTACGATATGTTCCCGGTGGATAGCACAGTAAGAACAGGATCGGTAAGCGGTAAACAAATTAAAGAATGGCTCGAAAAAGAATTACATAATGTTTTTGCTAAAGATGCATCGGAACGCTTTGGCGGCTGGGTTATAAAATTTAAAGGAATGAAAGTAACCTTTAAAGCTTTTGCAGAAAAAGGCCAAAGAGTGCAGACTGTATCTGTTGCAAATAGCCCGCTAGAGCTGGACAAAATGTACAAAATATGTGCCTGTGAACGGGATGGAGACCCCAGTGATATGCTTTGCCGGATGCGAAATGTAGCCAACGCCACCAATACAAATTATACACTGCATTCGGTTATGAAAGAATACCTGGCAGCCAATTCGCCCGTTACACCAGCACCTACTGAGAATGCAGATATATTGGACGCTCCGCAAACTTTGCTTACACAGGTTACCGGAGTGGATTACCGGTTTCATTAAACGCTTTCATCTTGTTACCTTTTGCGTCTTGGGTTACTGCAAGTTCAAGTGCTTTTATAAACAGCAATCCGTTTTTTGTTAAGTACAAAACAAATCATTGTCCTTGTCTTCCATCCAGGTATATTCAATTCTAAAAGCAGCATTTCTGGCAAATTCTTTTCCATGTAAATCGCTCAAAAATCCATAGGTCATATCCATACCTGCACTTACGCCCGAAGAAGTGTAATATTTATCAGCTACTGTCCATCTTGCACGTTTTATCCAGTTAACTTTTTCACCCTGGGTGATGACCCAATCGAATGCAATTTTGTTGGAGGTTGCTTGCTTGTTATCCAACAAGCCAGTTTTGGCAAGTAGTGCACTGCCTGTGCAAACGGTTAATACATAGGTGCTGTGTTCAGCTATTTGCCGAATGCTTTTAATCAGCACTAAGTTATCAACTGCTTCTCTTGTTCCATAACCTCCCGGTATTAAAAAAATGCCTACGCCATTGCTGATATTTTCAAGTGGTTCTGTGGCAATAGTTACGCCGTGATAATTTGAAATCAATCCGCCGGATAAAGAATAAAATGAAATAGTGTACAGGTCTTTTAACTTCCCCAATATTTCTACCGGACCAAATACATCGAGGGTTTCAAAACCTTCAAATAGCAACACGCCTACTTTCATCATTCAATCGGTTTAAAATTGTTATTGAATCAGTTTTATAATTTGATCCCTGAAAAAATGGGTTGAAGAATAAAAATAGTTACAAATGATTGAATGCATT
>JANPNY010000358.1:0-5652 GCA_031427745.1 Chitinophagaceae bacterium
AGATAAGTTAATACAACCGGCGCCCGGTAACGGTTACGTGGCTTGTAATAAGCCGCCGCTGGCATACCGGCAATACCTTTTATTTCTGTAACGGTACATGGGTAGGTGGCAGTAATCTGTTGCATTAATGCGGCCTTTAAATTTTGATCCGTGGCGGAAAAATACAGCACGGCTATTTTTAATAGTGGCTTGGTAGGTACAGAAAAAGAGACGAGCAATGAAAGAAACAGCGATATTATCTGCATAGGGTTGTTAAGGTGTTTTATGAAGCTGAAAAATACTTGCCGGGGCCATTTAGATCAATAAATTGATCAAAGATTTGCTATGAATTTAAAATAAAAATTGGTTTAAAATCTTTTATAATTTGGAAGCAGTATTGATGATGACAAAATGGTTCGTTCGGACACGAACCACTGCAGTGGCATTGAATGGGTCAAATCTTCAATATCAAAGACAACAAATATTCTGTCCACAACTTTTAATGAATACTTGTCAATTACATTGGCAAGTTCGATACAAGTTTTTAACGATAACATAATTAATTAAGCAACTTGTTGTTTATACAAATGCTGTTGAAATTCTATAAACAGTTTGCTTATGTTTGCAACATCACCCAAAATATCCTTAGCATCTTCTAACGATTGATATTTGTTTGTAAGCAAGATGGGTAGTTTCTCCTGGTCTAGTTCTTCAACACCAGTTTCAACATATTTGCTCAATACAAATTCTATAAACTCTTTTTGTTTGCTGTCAAGCAATGCAAAGATGGTCGCTTGTGCTGCTGCGACTCTTGCTTCTCTTGTCATTGGTTTTATGTCGCTGTTAAATACATATTCCAATACATCAAACAAGTCGCTTTTTTCTGCGTCAATGAGTTTTTGCAAAGTGGTTAATTCGTCTTTGCCAAAACCTGCTGCATCCAATTTTTTCAATAATGTCCGTCTGGTAATTGGATTGCTCCAAAGTGTCCGCAATTCATCTTCACTTTTGAAAAGGTTTGGTAATTCGCCCAACAGATTATTCAAAAATTCTTCTGCTGAAATTGGTCTGCCGTCTGCACTCCAAAACGAAGTTGAAATCATTGATTGTATTTCACGTTCCTTGCCGTCTTTCAACTTCACTTTTATTTTTTGTCGCTTGTTGCAATTGCAATTCAGTTCGCCACAAATTTCGCAAGGTGCTGCTGGTTTCTTTTCGCAAATACACGGCGTTTGCCCGCAACCTTTACAAGGTGGTGGCGGTGGTTTTGGCCCGGTTTCACACTCACAAACTAACTGTCCGCAAGTTTCACAAGGCAAAGCATCTCCGTCCCATTCAGGGTCGGCAAAGTGGTGGTAAGCATCTACAAAATCGTAGATGGTAAAAAAATCTTTACCGTCAAACAATCGTGTTCCCCGACCTACAATTTGCTTAAACTCTATCATAGAGTTTACTGGTCGCATTAAAACAATGTTGCGGATATTTCTTGCATCAACTCCTGTTGATAGTTTTTGTGATGTAGTTAAAATGGTCGGGATTGTTTTTTCGTTGTCTTGAAACTCTCTTAAAAACTGTTCGCCAATTTCTCCATCATTTGCCGTTACACGAACACAATAATTCGGGTCGGTGATTTTCTTGTATTGGTTTACCAAATCACGAACTGCGGCAGCATGATCTTGTGTGGCACAAAAAATAATTGCCTTTTCTTTTTGGTTGGCATCGCTCATATAAAGCTGAACACGTTTTGCCTCTCTTTCTTTTATCTCAATTATTCTGTTGAAGTCGGGTTCTATGTAAATTCTGCCCTCTTCAATTTCACCTTCTATTATTTGGTCATCGCTTGTGTAGATATAATCGTCAAGGGTGGTCTTGATGCGTTTTACTTTGAATGGCGTTAAGAAACCGTCGTTGATCCCTTCTTTAAGTGAATAGACATACACGGGTTCGCCAAAATATTTATACGTATCAACGTTGTCTTTGCGTTTTGGTGTGGCGGTTAAACCCAACTGAACGGCTGGCGAAAAATAGTCTAAAATGCCTCTCCAGTTTCCCTCATCGTTTGCTCCGCCACGGTGGCACTCGTCAATGATGATAAAATCAAAATAGTCTTTTGGATATTCACCAAAGTAGGGAACTGGTTTACCTTCTTTGTCTTTGCCACTCATAAAGGTTTGAAAGATGGTAAAGAAGATGCTTCCGTTTGTTGGCACGCTTCCTTTTTTGCTGATTTCCTTCGGGCTAATTCTTATTAAAGCATCTTCGGGAAATGCAGAAAAAGCATTGAAGGCTTGATCTGCTAAAATGTTTCTATCTGCTAAAAATAAAATTCGTGGTCTGCGGCTTCCGTCACGTTTTAAATTCCATCGGGTTTGAAATAGTTTCCAAGCAATTTGAAAAGCAATAAATGTTTTTCCTGTGCCTGTGGCAAGGGTTAATAAAATGCGTTCAGTATTATTGGCAACGGCTTCTAAGGTATTGTTTACCGCAATTTCCTGATAATATCTTGCTCCTTTTGTTCCGCCAACATCTTCAAACGGAATGGCTGAAAATTTCTCTCTCCATTCGTTTTGAACTGCATAACTTTTATTCCAAAGTTGTTCGGGTGTTAGGTAATCATCAACCAAACCTTCTGCACCTGTTTTCATACAGATGCTGTAAATCTCTTTTCCGTTGGTACTGTAAGTGGTTTCTAATTTTAATTTTTCTGCGTATTGTTTAGCTTGTGCTACACCTTCGCCAACGCCCAAATCATCGCTTTTGGCTTCTACTACTGCCAGTTTAATTCCTTTATAAACCAACACATAATCGGCAGTGAGTTTTTTTGCTCTTACGCCACCCGTTTTAATTTTACCTGCGGTAATGTTGTATTCACGAAGAATTTTTGAGCCTTCTATAACGCCCCAACCGCAAGCCTTTAACTTCGGGTCTATTAGTTCTGCTCTTGTTTGTGCTTCATTCATTGGTTATAAAATTTATCGTCCTTCCAATTTCGGGGGTTATTGATAATGTATTCCGAAATGGTTTGATAGGATTGTTCATTGCGTATGATGTGTTCATGGTAATTGCGTTGCCACACCGTTTGTAGGGGCAGAAAATTTTCTGCCCCTACGGTATTGTTCCGAAACCATTTTGTGACACCTATTTTAAATCCTTTTACAATTGAACCAATTGAACGGGGTATCATTTTTTGAAACGCATTTTGTTTCGGGTGTAGGGGTTGAAAATTTTCAACCCCTACGGTAATACCCGTATTATTCTGTAGGGGCAGAAAATTTTCTGCCCCTACATTATTACCGTCAACCAATTCAATAACCCCATGAACATGATTAGGCATAACAATATGTTCATGCAATACGGCATTCGGGAAATGTTTTGGTATTTCCATCCAACATTCATCCGCAATTTTTCCGACATCATTTAACACCATTTCATTATTTTCAATTTTCCCAAACAAACATTTTCTGTCATCACAGCAAATGGTAATAAAATACAATCCTGCCTGCGAATAATCGTAGCCTTGTAAACGTACCGACCTGCGGTGATGTATGTTGGGATTATACGGCAATGGTTTCTTTTTCTTTTGGTTCGGCAAGCTCACCGCTAAATGCTTTTTGCAAAACGGATTTTTTGAGTTCTTCTAAATCATTTATTTTTTGCTGATAAATGGCTTCTAATTTTTTGGTTTCGGTAGATAAGGCATCGAGTTTTTTCACAATTTCTTTTTGTTCTTTTAACGATTTTGGAAATTCTAATACAACATCTTTTAATGATGAATTAGATATAACGGGCTGTGCTGCTTGTCTTGCAAAACTTCTCAAGTTTTTAAAATTGAGAAGATATGTCAAAAAAGAATGGTCAAAATCAAATTTGAAATCCACAACTTTAAATGCGTTATCGGTTAACCAAATATTTTCAGTGATGTGTCTTACATTTCCGCATAAAGCACCAACTCGCCCAATAATTACATTGCTTCCAGATAAATTGAAACTATTGTGAAGTCCCGCAATTCCATTTCCTCCAAAAACAGGATATTCTCCACCTACACCCATATTTTTACTCGTTAATCCATCGCCACTTTTTAATTTGAAACAGTTTTCAAAAAGTTGTTCTTCCCAACCACCCCCTTTATTCTCAAACACCCCTTGCAAATAACTTTCAAAAAGTTCTTTTGCGTTTTTGAGGTTTTGCTGGGCATTGGCTTTTGCCATGGCTATGGCGGCAAAGGCTTCATCTAATATGGCTACGATGCGTTGTTGCTCGGGAAGGGATTTGGGATATGAAATATGAACATCATCAAAACTGTAATTGTTTATCTGTGGAATTGAAGTTCCATTACTTAAATCAGACAAATCAATTTGCTTGAACCAAAAAAACAAATAACCCTTATCAATAATCTTACTTGGCACTAATGCCATTGTATTCAAATCAACAATAGTAGGTTGTATAATTCTTCTTTTCTTATTGGTTGCAATCGCTCCACCTCTTTTTGGAAAAATAATAGACCCAACTGGAATTATTTGATTTTGGTTTATGCTTTTGAAATCAACATAACGAGAGGACATTGTAATATAATCCTCATTTCCTTCAAGGTTCATATCTCCAACTTTGGCATAAATAATTTCTCCATCACTTTTCTCAAGTTTGCTATCTATGGTAGTTCCACTTTTAAATTCACAAACTTCCCCCAACTTCTTTATTTCCCAACCTTTTTTCATATCAGGTCCAAAATTGAGTTTAAAATATCGGCACTTATTATCTGAACCTTGATTATGCTTGATTTTCCTGATTTCTTGATTTTCATATTATTGCTTCTTGTTGTTGTGAACTCTTTTAAACTGTAAACTTTTTGCACCAAAATTTATTAATAATCCTATTTCCAAATTATATGCTTCTACATAATTCATTGCTTGTGCTAAATGCACGTCTTCTAAATTTATAATGGCTTTTATTTCTATCATTATTTTATCTTCTACAAAAAAATCAACTCTTCTTGTTCCTACATCATATCCTTTGTATTGCAAAGGCATTTCCTGCTCTCTTATGAAATTGATATTTTGTATTTGCATTTCAATGGCTAATGCTCTTTGATAAACCACTTCTTGAAAGCCATTACCAAAGTACTTATGCACTTCCATTGCTGCTCCAATTATCTTATGTGTTAAATCTTGTTCTTTCATAATCAAGTAATCCTAAAATCATTTAATCAAGGTTCAGACAATAAGGTTTGCAATGCTTCCCAATATCTCGTCCGTTTCTGCATCCAATTCCCTCATCTGGCTCAGAATTTCCTGCGGTTGGCGTAAAGCGGTTTCTTCTTTTTTGTTAGGGTTTTTTGCACTTAGGTCATAGGTGTTTTGGTCAATATCTTTTACAGCAATGCTCCAGGAGTTCTTGCTTTCGGCTTTCGTTTTTTGTAGGTCTACAAAATCTGCCAAATCTTTTTCGTTCAGGGCATTGGTCTTGCCCAGGTTTCTATCTAAGTTCAATTGATAAAACCAAACCTTTTTGGTAGAGCTTCCTTTTTCAAAAAACAACACTACCGTTTTTACTCCTGCACCTGTAAATGTTCCGCCTGGTAAATCCAACACCGTATGTAAATTGCAATTTTCCAACAGCAATTTTCGCAAACTCACAGAGGCGTTGTCGGTATTGCTCAAAAATGTATTCTTAATT
>JANPNY010000359.1:0-2195 GCA_031427745.1 Chitinophagaceae bacterium
CGCATGCATTTGTGTGGGCTTCTATGTTGAAAAACAAAGCGCACCTTGTTTTTAGCAGCGACTGGCCGGCCTGCTCAAACCCTGATCCCATAAGGGGTTTGCACAATGCAGTTAACCGCCGCACTATTGATGGGCTGCCGGAAAACGGCTGGGTCTCTGAGCAAAAAATTTCCATTAAAGATGCGTTGATTGCTTATACCCAGGGTGGTGCTTATTCTTCTTTTGATGAAAATGAAAAGGGTAAAATAATGCCGGGCTACCTGGCAGATATCATCGTTTATTCTCAAAACCTTTTTGAAATGGCGCCCATGGATACTTATAAAACCAAGGTTGTGATGACAATTTTTGACGGGAAAATTATTTATGAGAATAAGGGATTGATGAAGTAGAATATCTTTAAAAATGGATGCTGCATTTTGGACGCTGAATTAACAGCGCTAAAAAATAGCACGATCATGTATTTTGTTTGTAAAGCTTAAATTTTATTGAGTTATTCTCTACTTACTTTTTTTTCTTGATAAAAAAAAGTAACAAAAAAAATCAAGGCTTCGAATAAAAAGGCTGAAATTTTTAACATAAGCCTAAAATCAAGGAACTCGCCGCAGGAGTTCAATAATTTATAGATTATACTGGCTCAAACAGCCTTGATTTTTTAACGGCTTATGTTAAAAATTTCTAGCACTTTTTATTCAAGGCCGCAACCCGCTTTTAATTCTGAGGAAAGTTCCTAATCGTAAAAAGATATTGCAATTAAAGCCCAATAGCAATTCTCCAGTTGAATGGAGCGTCGCCACTGAAGCAGAATCAGGGTACAAATGACGGTATCAAAAAAAAATCTTCAATAAAAAACCTCTTAGCATTTACTAAGAGGTTTTTCTATCAAATATGTAGCGGGCTTTTAGAGTGTTTTCAACACATCGTTCATGCTCCTGACTGCATCTGCACTTTTGTTAAAGGCTGCTTGTTCTGTTTCGTTTAATTTAAAGTCAAGGATTTTTTCCCAGCCATTTTTGCCGATGGTAACGGGTACGCCAAGACAAATATCCGATTGGCCATATTCACCTTCAAGCGCTACGCAGCAGGTGAATAATTTTTTCTCGTCACGTAAAATGGATTCTACCAAAGCGGCTCCGGCGGCGCCGGGTGCATACCAGGCAGAAGTGCCGATTAAGGCAGTTAAAGTGGCACCACCCACCATGGTGTCTTTTATAATTTGTTCCTGTTGGGTTAAACTCAAAAAGTCAGTAACCGGTGCACTGTTCCAGGTAGCAAGGCGCATTAAAGGGATCATGGTAGTATCTCCATGTCCACCTACAACCACTGCATTTAAATCAGCAGGACTGCAACCTAAATGCTGGCTCAGCTGGTATTTAAAACGGCTGCTATCCAATGTGCCGCCCATGCCAATGATGCGGTTTTTTGGCAAGCCTGTAGAGGTTAAAGCAAGGTAGGTCATGGTATCCATTGGATTGCTGATAACAATGATAATGGCATCAGGTGAATATTGCAAAATGTTGTGTGCAACCGTACGAACGATACCAGCATTAACTCCGATGAGTTCTTCTCTCGTCATACCTGGCTTACGTGGCAGGCCGGACGTAATTACCACTACATCGCTTTTAGCGGTTTTGCTGTAGTCGTTGGTGCTGCCCACAATTTTTGTATCAAAGCCAAGAAGGGTAGCTGTCTGCATCATATCCTGAGCCTTACCTTCTGCAACACCTTCTTTAATATCAAGCAAAACCAATTCTGTGCACAATTCTTTCCGGGCAATATTATCGGCACAGGTAGCGCCTACTGCGCCTGCACCTACAACTGTAACTTTCATGTTAAAATATGTTTTAAATGTTATAAATTTTATAATACAAAGGTAGGTGGAAATGCTCTTGAAGCGGTTGAAAATCTTGATAGGGGTTAATCGTTTTTAAGGCTTGACAGCCTTGACTAGTTTAAAAAGGTTGATGAGGTTGATAGAGGCGGTGGGCTGCATTTTTCATAGGATTGCTGATATATCCTTCATCATAGGTTACCAATCACAGATCAATGGAGTCTGCAATTTTTTGTATCTCCACATTGCCTTCAAAATGCTGAATAAATTTTCCTTTTTTGTTGTACAAAAATATACTGGGGTAGGTATGCAGTTTATAAAAAGTTCCCAGAAAAAATTTACTATCACGGCCTACGGTAATGGATGG
>JANPNY010000360.1:0-5222 GCA_031427745.1 Chitinophagaceae bacterium
TAATTTATTGATAGCGTTTTAAAAAAAAATTATTGATAAATCCTGTTGGTAAAGGATTGAATGACATTCCAGGTACTTGTATCCTGGTCGAAAACATTGTTAAGCCCTTGTTCTTCCGGCGGCGGATCGGCCATATAATCATCGCCCTCGCTCCACCAGTAATTACTGCCTTTTGCTGATCTTCCATATCCTCCAAACCCCCAGAAATTACAGCCGGCAATATACCCATTTTTAATGCGGCTTTCTTCTAAAATATTAAACAGAACACTGTAGTAACTATCCCTAAGTAAGGTAGTTGATTGCGGGTTAAATTGGTGGCCATCTCTTGGTAAACCAAACTCCTCTATCACCAATGGTTTTTGTAAACGACTTGCCACAGCTGTATGTTTATCAATATAATTTTTTGTATTTATAATGATGCTATTCAAACTTTTTGAAATGGACGTATCACCAAACCAACCCCAGTTTTTTGGCCAGATGTGGATGGTAAGATAATCGACATTTTTACCGGCATGAATGGCGTTATAGGTTGCCATGTTTTCGCTCCCTTGTTCGCCTTCGCTGCCGGTTGTTACTAAATGATTTTTATCCAGGGATTTAATTAATGCTGCGGCGGCTGATACCCATTTTATGTAAGCAGGAATGGCTTGCAACCGCATGGGCCTTGGTTCGTTGGCCAATTGCCAGGCCATGATAGCTGCATCATTTTTATAGGGTTGGCCTGTAATGGAGTTTGTTCTGTTTACAATTAGTTTCACTTGTTTGTAGTAAGCCTGTTTACATGGTTCGCAGGAATAGAAACTACTTACAATATCCCTGTTTTCATCCCAGCTTAATTTTCGTTGTAGTATGCTGTCCGGCAGTTTTCCATTCCAGTTGAGGTACTGCAAAAAGCCACCGCTCCAATCCCAATTGTTACTTAAATATATTACTGCTTTCATGTTCCTTTTACCCATTTCTATCAATAGAAAATCAAGCCCTTTTAATAATGCTGTATCAAAAACTCCCTGATTTGTTTGCAGGGATGGAGATACTCTTTTTACACCATTTAATTTTCCAAATCCTTCCACACCGGCCAGTACACGTAAATTATTAACTCCTTTCAAATGAAGAAAATCAAGTTCGTTTAATAGTCTTTTTTTCCCGGCTTCCCTATCTTTTACCATCGCCAGTAAACCTCCATACCAGTAATTTGCGCCGATATAATAATATGGTTTATTATTAATCGTAAACTGGTGGCCTTTTACTTTTACAAAAGAGGATTGTGCATGCAATAATTGATTTATTAAGCAACAGGAAAAACAAAATAGTACTACATATTTTTTAATCATACAGACTGGTTTAATTGATGAACCACGAATTAATATTGTAAAAAAAGCAGCAACTACGTTTACATTTTCCTACTACAGGTAATAACTCCCTGTATCCAATTAGCATCCCTGGCAAATAGATTTTAATTTTTTTATAAGAATGATCGCCTTTTTTTTTACGGTATTTAGCATGGTAGCCGAACACCCTGTTTTATTGAATTGTCAAATTACCATTAATGATAAGTTTCTTATTTGATCGAACAGTTAATTTACCCCCGGGGGCAATATTTTGTGGCTTATCCAACGTGCATTCGCCGGCAGCCGATGGGTCTATTATAATTTCTGCACCGGCAGGCAAAGTAGCAGGTGGAATTAAACCATTTTGCCAGTTTGCAGCATTACTCCACAATCCGTTACCTGTAAATAAATAAAGATTTACTGATAGCTTAAATGCAATATCCCAGGCAATGGAAGGCAATGGTGCATTCAATACGGCCCCAGTAACTACTACATTGGTACTGCTTAATAATAATCCGGTGGAGCAACTGTAATAATCAACTTTATAGGAGCCATCTAACAAACCGGTCATTTTTATGCTGGCACCATTTACGGGAGCAGGTGCAACACCGCCTGAATTTTTCAGGTATTTCCAGTTGTAATTGTTATTGATTACGTAACCAACGGCACTGGCATTGCTCTTAGCTGATTTTAATGAATACACTGTAAGTGGCGAACCGATATTGGTAAAAACATAATTGGAAATAAGTAGCCAATCCGTACCAAGGTTATCAACTTTAATTACATGAGCCCCTGCGGTAACATTCACACTATAGGTTGTATTTACGCTGCCGTTTGTGTTTAATACCTGCACGCCATCCACATATATATTTAACTTGGGAGCAGTGCCTGCACTGCCTCCTGTTACTACTTTAAACTGTCCTGCCACCGGGTAATTTACATTAAAGGTGGGTGGATTTCTGTATTGCGTATTATAGCTATTGCCATATAAATATTTACTTAGCTGATTAGCGGCTGGCGAAATAACTCCCGATGCATCTATCGTAAAATTATTGGCAGGTGCCGTGCCCCAATCGCCACCGGGGACAATGCTGGCATCTGCAGTACCACCGCCGGTAGTGGTGGCCGTGGTTCTTTTATAATTGTCTTTTAAAAACGGAATGCTATTCAGCAAAGCTGATAATGGTTTAAAATGATAATATAAATTTTTTGGCGCAATGTAACTATCCCACCACCAACTCATACCAGTGCCCATTGCTCCACTAAAAGAAGTGCCCCACAAAGCATTGTGCACATGAATACCCGATGGATCATTTGTAGAAAGTACGCTGCCATCCGGGCCTAATCCAAATTCGCCGTTGAGGGTTGGCTTTTGGAATGTTGTTAAGTAATGATCCACGCCGGCAGCAATGGTATTTTCAATATTGGGTGCATCAATATAAAAATGAGTTTGGGAAAAATCCACATTGGCAATATTCCAGGTAGCTGAATCATTTGCATCTTTTCCATAACTGGTGGTAACAAGATGCTTGTTTACATCCTTGCTTTTAATGTAATTGGCCATTTCTTCGTGCCAGTTTTTTACAGCAGTTTTTCTCGTATCAAATTGGTCTGTCCAGTCCACTTCGTTAAATAGTTCCCAGCTTTGAATATTTTGAGAATAGCCATACCGTGCAATGATGTAACGCAGGCGGTTTTTATGAAGATTTTTTGCGGTGATGTCTGTAAAAAAATCCCATGTATTTGCAGCAGGACCGCCGTTGGCTGTATTATACGGATTGTTTGCCCATTCAGGATTTACACCTGTTGACACCTGCCCATGATTGTTGAGCGTGAGCATTACATACACATTCTTTTGCCTGCAGTAATCCAGCAGCCAATCGAAATAATATGCGGACGGCTGTTTGTATTTTTTTAATCCTGCATATCCGTTCGTATTATTTTTCCATTCCAGACCGAATGCCCAACTCGACATCCATACCCGGATAAAATTACCGCCATTTGCTGTGAGATTTCCTACCCAATTGGTATAATCTGTTACCACATTATTATTTTGCCAGCCTATATTTTCTCCGATAGGAATATACTGAGAGCCGTCGTCGAAACTTAAATAATTCGTTGTATTTGTTCTGATAAATCCAGGCTCTGCTGAAGCGGTACATTCAAACGTTTGGGTTGGATACACACCGGTTCCGCCGGTGCTGGTGCATGAAATATTGTACAACCAATTGCCTGTTTCATTCGGCGCATACCGTACTTTAAAATCGCCGGTACCCGTCGCAGTAAGGTTCCCATTTACACCCAGCATATAATCCTGCATAAAGAAACCATCCACGGTATCTTTTTTACCCGAAGGCGCAATAAAAATACATTGCACAGCAATATCATCATAATCGTAGGGATTGATGTAGCTGGCTGTTAGGTTAACCGTCAGCTCTAATTTATTTAGCCTGGGCAAACTTGTATTATTCGCCACAACTGCGTTTATTACAGGTATAGCCAATGGCTGCTGCGCCAGTATCAATTGCGGAATAAAAAAAAGAATGGGTAGGTAAAATATTTTTTTCATGATGTTCACTTTCATTTTGCCCGGCACCCTTGGGCGTTTGTTATTTATTTGCCGCACTCACAATTGTTTAATCCTTCTTAAATACTCCCTCGTTTTTAAACCCGATTCTTTCAAATCTTTATCGGCCCAGCCGCCATCACTTGATGCTGACTGGCGGAGTACAGAACAGCTTTCATCTTTATCAGATACAGACCAGGTTATCCAGCTAAGTTTTTTTTCCTGTATCCAGTTTATGTATTTATTCCATTCTTCATCATCCAGCTTTCCATCACCCGTTGCATCCATCCCGGCTGATTCTGAAATAAAAATCGGTAGGTCTTTTGCAATGGCACTATCAGTGCGGTCTCTCAGCCA
This sequence comes from Chitinophagaceae bacterium, assembly GCA_031427745.1. Lineage (GTDB taxonomy): Bacteria > Bacteroidota > Bacteroidia > Chitinophagales > Chitinophagaceae > Ferruginibacter. The sequence goes on from JANPNY010000360.1 coordinate 4,252, forward strand.
TTGTTTGTGTGTGCCTGCATAAAAATGCATAGTGTACATCAGGTTGCTAAACCCTTTAATGGGATCATCAGCCGGCAAATGCACATCCTGGTCCCATCGTGGCGAACCCACTAAAATAATATTGTTCTTGTCAATTTCACGGATGGTGCTGATTAAATCGATGGAGTAGGCTTTTACCTGCGGCCATGTTTCATAATCGGGCTCATTATACAGTTCGTAAATAATATTGGGATGGCTGTGATATTTGGTGGCCATCGTTTTAAAGAAAGCCCTTGCTTCTTTCAAATTAATATTGTGACTGTGCCAGTCGATGATAACGTAGATGCCTTCTTTAATGGCAGCATCCACTACTGTCGTAATCAGCTTCATTGACTTTGCAGAATCCTGTAAGTATCCATTTGCCGGTTCTACACCAAGTGCTGCTCTTACTACAGAACAATTCCAGTCTTTTGCTAAAGTGCTTACCGCACCTGCAGTATAAAACCGTGGATGAAAACAACTCCAGCCAAAACTCATTCCATTTAATACAACCGGTGCATTGTGCTCATCTGTAAGTTGTGTACCAGTTACTTTTAACTGCCCATGCATTTTTACGGGTTGTGCATTGATGGTTAGGATAACGCTGCTGGCTAAAAGAAAAACAAAAATTAATTTCATGATTATTTCTTTGAGTTAGTTTTTTTTGTGGTGATTTTATACATGTTGGGCAAATCATTTTCAAACAAGGTGTAAGGATCATTGTAAAAATTCAAAAAATCCGGCACACTGCTATGGCCCGGAAATGGTGCATAATAATGTGTGGCACTGGTTGCGTCATTTCGCCAAACCAACACATAGGCCATTTGTACTTTTGACGATTTTAATGCGTTCAATAAAATTGACGTCCACCAAGATGAATTTGGAGTAGACTCCAGTCCCGTCTCCGTAAAAGCTGCCAGCTTATTGGCTTTGATGGCGTAATCCGAAACAAT